>CAZFDO010000036.1:0-12277 GCA_964517965.1 uncultured Clostridia bacterium | reverse complement strand
GACTGGGATCATATTCGCGATCATGGGAGGAATAAGAGGGCTCTTGGCAAATGGCTCTCCCATATCGCCTCCCTGTTTTACTGAATCTATGACACTATCCAGGACTGCTGCCATACAGACATTCCCAACGATATCCCGGGATATATTCAAAGATTCAATAATCGGCACCCC
This sequence comes from uncultured Clostridia bacterium, assembly GCA_964517965.1. Taxonomy (GTDB): domain Bacteria; phylum CAYTYR01; class UBA6262; order UBA6262; family UBA6262; genus UBA6262. Next base: position 12,106 of record CAZFDO010000036.1, on the reverse strand, counting down.
GGCGCTCAGCATCACGCCAAAGGTCCGGGTAAACCGGGTCAAGATCATTTTATGCTGCAAAGAGCCAAAGATCGGCGCTTTTAATATGAACATGTCAACAATATACCGGCCTTTCTTGGTTTTGCTGAATTTACCATAACCAAAATAAAGCGCGATTCCCGCGCCAATTATTAAAATAAAATATTTTTTCAGCAGAACACTGATCATCATTAACACTTTCGTAGGCAGTGGCAATTCTACTCCTGAACTAGCAAAGATATTTGTAAAAGTCGGCAAAACAAAAACGATCAGGAAGGTGACTGCTAAAGTGCTGATAATGGTCAATATGAAGGGATACATCAAGGCGGCTTTCAGGCGGCCGCGGATTTCTTCATCCCGTTCCATAAAGGTCGCCCATTGGATCAAGATCTTGTCCATTTCCCCACCGCTTTCCCCTACCTTGATCATACTTATAAACAGATTGTCAAAGACCAGCGGATGACGGGCCGCAGCCCAGGAAAGCGAATTACCATGGCTGATATCCCGGGCCACCTGGCTGATCACCCGCTTAAATTTTGGATTGATCGTCTGTGCGGCCAGCACGTCCAGGCACTTGGTCAAGGCCAAGCCGGCGCCGATCATAGTAGACAACTGCTGGCTGAAAATACCTTTATCACGGGTAGTTATCTTAATGAATAACTCGTTCAGGTTGAAATTCAACCCACCCTTTTTCTCTGCCGCCAGCTTCTGGACAAAGAGCCCCTTCTTTTTCAGGGCGATACTGGCTTGTACCTGATTCTGGGCTTCAATAGAACCCTTTATCTTTTTACCGCCTTTATCAAAAGCCAGATAATTAAATACAACCATGATTACTTATCTACTCCCACCAAATTAAGGTTCTCTTCTTCCATTACTTCCAGGAACGCATTGACTATTTGCGGATCAAACTGCGAACCAGCTGCTTTTTTTAACTGTTCCATGGCTTCTTCTTTAAGCAATCCTTTATGATAAGGCCGGTCACTGGTCATGGCTTCAAAAGCATCCGCCACGCTCAAAATCCTGGCCCCAATAGGTATTTCATCCCGCTGCAAGCCGTCCAGATACCCTTTGCCGTCATACCGCTCGTGATGATGATAAACGATCGGAATAACTTCCTGCAGGCTCTTGATCGGTTTTAATATCTGCGCTCCCATGAAAGGATGGTTTTTGATATGCGAATATTCATCCGCCGTCAGCTTTTTGACTTTTTTAAGGATATTCTCTTTTATGCCGATCTTGCCGATATCGTGCAGGTTGGCGGCGCACCTGATCACCTCAATGGATTCGACAGGCAAACCCAGCTTCCGGGCTATAGAAACAGCGTATTTGGTAGTTTGCTCAGAATGGCCGCGGGTATAGGGATCGCGCGCTTCAATGGCATTTACCAGGGACCGGATGATATCCAGGTAGGCTTCGCGGCTCTCTTCGTAGTTCACTACCGTCTGCAAGAAGAGAGCTATCTGGTTGGCCAGAGTATACAGCATATGCTCATCTTCGGCGCTGAATACCTGCTGGCTCACCCGGTCTTTCCAGCCATTATAGTTTATCACCTCGATGATGCCCAGGCTTTTTTCGCCGATATTGACCGGAACCAATAGCATCGCCTTAAAGGTAATTTCCTTGCTTTCATTTTTTATCAACTGGTTATACTTATCTTTAAACCGGGGGTCGTTCACAGGATCAACCAGCCTGACCGGTTTGCACTCTACGGCGGCCCAGCCTACCAATCCTTCGCCTTTCTTAAAACTCAGTCGGTTTATAAAGTTGGGTTCATAACCGGCGCCATACTTCAGGACCAAGGTTTCCAGTTCTTCTTCCCAGAGATAAAGACCGCACATCTGCACTTTCCAAGTCTTGGTAATTTCCTCGGGGATAGAACTTAATATCTGCTCGCGGTCAGCGCAGGACCCCATACTTTTGGCAATGTTAGGGAAAATTGATAACTTATTATTCTTGCCTAACTGCTGATTAAGGGTTTCTTCCAGCGCTGCCAGGCGCTCTTTGCCGGCACCGGATTCCAGGGCTTGTTTCTCTAACAAGGCTTCCTTTTCGTCGATTTTATTCTGCAGTTTCTGGGTTTCTTTTATAAATTTTGCTTCAATTTTTGGCAAGAGCAGGAAAGTGATCCAGAAACCCATTCCCACTAACTGCGTCATTCGTCCAAACCAGGGCCAAAAGTTGCTGTTGATAAAGAGGGTGCTTTCCCCGGCCAGTAACCCCAGGCTGGCGATGGTCAATCCAGCGGCAGATAAGGACTGGCTTCTCAGGGAGACAATAATATTGCCGGCTACCAGTATCGCAAAAATACTCAGGCTGACATATTTCAAGTCATCGATCAGCAGGAAAAAAGAGATTCCCTGCACTATGCTCCATAACACCAGCAGGGAATTACTGATCACACTCCATACATTCATCAAGCCCTTGGAGTAATTCCGGTACCCTACGACCAAGCTGCCGACAGTTAGAAAAACAATAGACACTTCCCACACTAAAAAAATAGGCTTGTCCACCATTGCACACTCCTAAACAAAAACGCTTATAGCATATGGCATATGGCTTATGGCATATGGCAGAAGCATTATGGTCTTTGTTTTTGCTATTAGCCATATGCCATTTGCGCCCTTTTCTTTATTGCCATACGCTATATGCGAATTCTATTCCTGTTCAGTCACGACGCGGACCACTTCTTCGATACTGGTGATCCCTTTCTTAACTTTATCCAAACCATCTTCCTTCAAGGTGATCATGCCGTTTTCAACCGCGGCCTGCTTGAGTGTTTCGGTCGACGGACGCGTCATGATCAAGTCACGGATGCGGCGTTCGCTCATCATCATCTCGTATATGCCGAGCCGGCCTTTATAGCCGATTTTTTGGCATTCTTTACAGCCGACGGGCTTATAAAAAGTGTACTCCTGGCTAGGATCAAAACCAAACCGTTCCAGCACTTCCTTCGACGGCGTGTAAGGTTCTTTACAGGTGGGACATAGTTTACGCACCAGGCGCTGGGCGAGCACGCCCAGGATGCCGGAGGAGATCAAGAATGGTTCAATGCCCATGTCCAGCAGCCTGGTGATGGCCCCGGGAGCATCGTTGGTGTGAATAGTGGAGAATACCAAATGGCCGGTCAGCGCGGAGCGAATGGCGATTTCCGCCGTGTCTTTATCACGGATCTCGCCGACCATGATGACATTAGGGTCCTGCCGCAATACCGAACGCAGAACATCGCTGAAATTCAACCCGATCCTGGGGTTAACTTGCACCTGATTGACCATTTTCAATTCATATTCCACCGGATCTTCAATGGTGATGATATTTTTATCCAAGGTATTTATTTTATCCAAGGCGGCATACAGCGATGTGGTTTTACCGCTACCGGTAGGGCCGGTAACCAAAACAATGCCATAAGGTTTTTTGATCAAGCTGTCAAATTGTTCCAGCACCACCGACTGAAAGCCCAATTGTCCCAAACCGAAAAGGAAGGATGTTTTATCCAGGATTCTCATAACTATTTTTTCACCGTTGATGGTTGGCAGGGTAGAAACACGGAAGTCAATACCCTTATCCCACAGACGCACGTGAAAACGCCCGTCCTGCGGCATACGTTTTTCGGCGATATCCAGATCAGCCATGATCTTAATTCTCGAGGTAATGACCGCATGCAGACGTTTCGGCGGAGTCATGATCTCGCGTAAAACACCGTCGATGCGATACCGTATCCGGACGATATTGCGGTCCGGCTCGATATGAATATCACTGGCCCGGTTCTGGATAGCTTGCATGATAATGGCATTGACCAGTTTAATGACCGGCCCGTCCTCTGCCGCATCGCCCATCTTTCCCAGGTCCATCTCTTCTTCGCCACCTTCTTCTTCTACCTGTACATTCTGGTCCTGGGTGATCTGCTGGATGGCTTCCAGTGAACGGTAATACTGGTCAATAGCTTTGAGGATTTCCACTTCTGTGGCAATGGCGGGTTCAATTTCGCATTTCGTGATGTATTTGAGATTATCGATAGCCATGACGTCAAAAGGGTCAGCCATAGCGACGGTGAGCACATTTTCGATCTTAAACAGGGGAATAGACTGGTACTTGCGGGCCATTTTCTCCGGGATGAGCTTAATCACATCGGGGTCGATGATGTAGGTCCCCATATTGATATGGGGTATACCCAGCTGCTGGCCGAGGAAATCCATCAGTTTATCATCGTCGATAAAACCTAGTTTTACCAACGTTTTCCCCAGCCGTTCACCGGTGCGTTTTTGGGCTTCGAGAGATTCCTGCAACTGGCGCTCATTGATCACGCCAGAGTCGATTAGCATTTCTCCTAATCTTTTTTTACTTGCTTTTTCCGGCATCTAGGCTCCAGTAATACCAATTCAAATCTATCTCTGCTGATCTACCCGCTAAATCGGGAACAGCGTACAAGCGTTTTTCTTAGCTCAGACTGTCGTAAGTTTATTACCTATATTTTACTATATTATATTGTATTATATAGGTTATTGTTTCTTTTTGTCAATATATAAGATACTATGGCTAGCGTATCTTTTATAAATCATAATATGCTGCTGTTCCAGCCTTAAACTTTCCGCGTGCTTTTTAACGTTTTCCTGGCCAAACACATAACTGGTTGCCCCGCTATTGATACTGACAAATCCAGCCAGGGAATACTCATCTTTTATGACCTGCCGCATTTTATTAAACAAGTAATCCGGCGTATCTTCTTTTTTTCCAACTGAAGTATCGATGTTGACCGCTATTAAATATTGCGGGTTGTTATTTTCTATCTCTATTATAACCTCTTTTTGCTTCTGCAAAACCTCGGCCAGAGTTTTGCGCCATAAAACATGGTGGAAATATATGTATTTAGTGGCGCTCTTGCGTTGCGCATAGTAAAGTATTTCCGGTTCCGATCCTAAGATGGCAATAGTATCTGCTGGTAATGTTTGGGCCGCAAGGTAAGACGCGATCTGACGGGCTGCAACAAAGGGATTTTCGTTATAAATCCTCTCTGAAATCTGGTCCGGCGTATAAATAAATAAGTATTTATAATTCGCCTTTAGGGGAAGAATAATAACCCCTGCTGCCAGACAATAGATTAAGGAGTTTCTTATACCCTTATTCTTGATGACTTTCATTTGCCTGCTGACAAAATACCATATACCCCAGGCTGCGCCTACTGCCAGAGGGGGTAGGATTTGTATAAAATAATGGGGGAAAAACCGTTTTCCTGAAGCCACTCCAAAGAAGGACATCACCAGCCAAGTCATTAGTAAAACAGCTACCTCTACATTTTTTCTGAGCAAAAGAACAAAAGCATATAAGCCAAAAGCCCAAAACAGGATGTCCCCTGTTAAAATAAAGGAAAATCTTCGCCAAAAAGAAGAAAGCGCTTCCTTACTCCAAATTGAACCGCCAACAGACATATAATCTAAATTATAACTAAAAACCCAGTAAATCAGCTCTCTTGCAGCGTCTCTCCACCAAAAATAAACAAGAATTAATATAGGGATGACTATAAATCCAATTACGGAGTAAAAATACTTTTTGCCCAGGTTATTCAAATCATGTTTTTTAAATGTTACAAAAGATAAATATATCACCGCGCCGGCGAAATTATAAAAAGCCACAGGTTTTATCATGAAAGCTATCCCGTTAAGCGCCCCGCAAAGGAAAAGCCACCGGGGATTTTGCTCTTCTTCGGCCAGCAATAAAAAAACATAACTGCCGATCAAAGGCAGTAACATAAAAATCTCTGTATTAGCCGTGCCGCCAAATACGCCAGGCTCACTCGTTATGACCGCAAATATCGCTGCCGCTAATAAAGCAATGGAATTTTTTTGGAATATTTTCTGGCTGAATTTATAGATGAGCAATACTTCCGCTAATACCCATAATAACAGAAAAGAATGTATGGCTTTGACTGAGTAGCCAAAAATTTTAAATATCAGCAAATATATAAAATAAATCAAAGGAGGCTTATTATCATAAACATCCTTATAGGGAAGCTCCCCCTGCTCCATCCTCCAGGCTATATAAGCATAACCACCCTCATCCCGTTCCAACGGGACATTAAGATAAGGAAGCCTTATCAACACAGTAAAAATTATAACCAGCAATAATAGAATAGCGGTGCAAATTTTTGAGTTAAGCAAAAAACATCCTTCCATTTTTTACGAAGCTGGCGCCAAAAACTATTTTTCAACGTTTTTCCAGGCACTTGCCGACACGTCAATAATAATCTATAATAATATATGTTTGAGTCTCTGCTTCATTGTTCCTGGGGAAAACTGTCAACTTATTATACCCGCCCTTTTGCAATTCCCACACAAATTCCTGCTGGCAATACGATACATTATTATTTGCAAAAACTGTAAAATCCGCTGGCTTACCTAAAAGGGAATGAAACTCTAAAGTAACTAATCCTTTACGATAATTAAAGTTTTTTACTTTAATAACAGTTATATCCGGTTCCCAATTATAAAGCATTTCGTCAGCATAAGGGCCCTTGGGCATATATCTCATGATGAAATCATCCCAGGTTGGCATCGGGCGTATACCTTGCTCTGGTTTATCCTTATCCACGGTATAATAAACAAAAGGATCATGAGTGAGTTGATCATTTCGGAATACTATGCCAAATTTATAATACAGCTCAAGTTCATCCCTGGTAATTTGTTTTTTGCCATTATCGTTAACTACTTTACAGTTTAGCACATTATTATTTTGGTAAGCCTGATGCAGCTCGTAAACACCCAAAGGAGTGCCATTTCTTTCATAATATAAATCAAGATACGGATCGATAATTACCCACTTTTTATAATCCCGGGACCATATCTCTGTTAAAAAGTGGCCGCTAAGCTTTGGGCTGCGAAGGTCAACATACCTAACCGTAACTCCTAATCCAGTTAATATTTGAGCAAAAACTATTCCATATTGCCCGCAAAGAGCGTGCATTTTCTGGCGGCGCACCAGTTCCAATATTTCCGCCGCATTCCATATTATACAGGGTGGTCCACCACCGGCATCTTTTAATTGTTCACGAACCCACCTTTTAACCAGTAAAACTTTCTCAAACTCGGTACCAGCTCCTTTTACTATTTCTTTTATTTTCTCCTGCTCTAACAACTTTACCAGGCCAGGACTTTCAAAATCTTCAAAAACAAAACACCATGTCGGAGTAACAAATTTGTAGGTTCTTATTTCCCTAACCCTGATAGTTGTTTTGGGTGACTGCCCAGTAACTGACATATATACCCATATGCCCAATGACAAAATAGCCAAGAGAATTATGGTAATAATACTTTTTCGCCTGTTCATACTTTACACCTCGTGATTAATAATGATGCTTTTTTTTAAATCATTACCTTAATCCTTCAGGGATGGGGCACTAGATAATCATTGCGCCAGAAACTTTTTTTATCCTTGGCCATCCACTGGAATAACTGGCCTTTCATAACTGCCACTATTTTGGGATTTTGTCCGGCGATATTGTTCAATTCCTGCGGATCATTTTGCACATCGTATAATTCAAACCGGATCCCCTGCCGTAACGGGATATAGATCAGTTTATAGCGGTCATTCCGGATCATGCGGTGCTTAGCAATTGTGGTCAAAGCCCGATATTCCGGTTTGATCACCACTTCATTATTATAAGTGCTGTCAATCGCTCCCAAGCCAATTATATCAGGATATAGTATCCGCTGCTGCTGGTAGAAATTATCCCCTTTGTCCGTGAACCATAAACCGGTTTCAGCAAAGGCCGTCAAGTTGAGACTGCTGGTCGTGCCTCGGGCCAGCGGCAACAGGCTTACTCCTGCCATGGTTTTAGGAGAGGCTATATGCAACAGGTCCAGGATGGTTGGGGCTATATCTATATCCCGCACCAGGGCACCCTGTTCCTGGACCGGGAATTTTTCCCGTGGCTTAGCGATAATCAAAGGCACATTCAATACTGCCTGCCCGCGCAGATGCTCCCCATGGCCCTGGCCCCAACCATGTTCATAAAGTTGCTCCCCATGGTCGCTTAGTACGATTATGATCGTATTCTGATCCAGCTTTTTTTTCTCTAAGTAAGCCAACAATCTGCCGACCATATCATCTAAACTGCTCACCGCGCCCTTATACAGGTTCCTTATCTGCGCCAGGTCTGCCGCAGGCAAAGAAAAACTCTCTCCAGGAATATTCGGCTTATGATATTTGTAGCGGCCCTGATAACCCGGCTCAGTAAATAAATTATAGTATGGATAAGGCGCGGCATAGGGAAAATGAGTTACAGATGAGAATAATACCAGAAAAAACTTTTGCCGTCCCTGGAACCTGTCAATAATTTTTTCCGCCTCCTGTTCCAGCAATAGCGGATCGGCATTATTGGCCATCTCTTTCAATACCGGGAAAATTTCCCGGCCAGCCTGGTTCAGCAGGTACGGTAACAACAGGTAATGCATTTCCAGGCAGCGCTGTTCGATCAGGGCATTAAAATTAAAATATGGCGCTTTAACAATATCAAAACCAGCCTGGAAACGGGAAAAAACATCGCCGGCAAAATCACTTACTACCGCCGTGGTATATCCCTGCTGTTTTAAAATCGAACAGAGAGAATCCCTGGTTTGGTCCCGCAAGCTCTTGTCCGGAAACATATTGCGTACCCCATGCTCACTGGGATACCGGCTTTCCAGATAGGTGATCCATTGCGGGAAAGTGCGCGGCAGAGATACATAACACTGCTGGAAACGGGTTCCTTTTAACGCCAGTGCCGTTAGATTAGGGGCCAATTCCTTCGTGACATGATCATTGCGTAAACTATCCGCGCTGATGATGATCACATTCGGCCCGCTGGGATCCTGCTGATAAGCTTTTTGGGTCCAGTGCCACAGGCCCCAAAACACCAACACCGAACCAGCTAAGCTAAACACGATCAAGCGCACTAACCGGGACCATCTTTTAAAAAGAAAAACCAGGAATATGGACAATAAGATCCCGGCGAGCAACTGGAAATAAATTGGCTGGGCGTGACTGGTTATAAATTCCTGCAAAGCTTGCCGCCACGGGGAACGGTCATAAAAATATTCACTATATACCTGGGGATACTTAAGCATGCTGGCCAGCAGGAAATACAGCTCTGTCAGCACCAAAGAAACAGTCATGATCGGGAGCTTACCGCGTAACCTCATCTGCCAGAACCGGAGACCCAGCAAAGCTGACCAGAAATAGTACCACCCCACGCCAAAAACAAAACCCAGCACTGCATAGGCGGCCAGGATCTTAACCTGCATTAGGAGAATATCGAACCAGAAAAGCTTTCTGATCAAATCTACCGCTGACCCGGAGCTGACCCCCATATAGGAGAAGAGCTGCTGATCCGCCAGGGCTAAAACAAAAAAACCACAGTAAATCAAAGTCCCTGTCCAACCCCAGAACAAGGCGCTTTTCTCCTTGACTACCTTAGTTAATTTAACTACAATGGAATTCATGAATCCCCGCTATCTAAATATATTATTAATAATCCTTTGGCCGGTGTACTTATCCTGGCTCTATCACCAATATTTTGGGCTTACCCGCAAACATTCACTAAAACTTGTCCTACCCCAGCCAGATACAAATTTGTCCCTGGCTGTTTTCGGCGACTGCCAGGGAGCAGACAATCCATTCACTTCCCGGCGACCAACCTATTTTGTGTTCAATAACCTGCTGGACAATATTAATTCCCGGCAGCCTCTGGCAACGATCATTCTGGGTGATATGGTTGTCAGCGGCCGAGCTTACCATTACTATCGTTTCCGCCGCCAGCTGGACCGTTTAAAGACACCGGTGTTCCCGGTCATCGGCAACCACGACATAAAATATAACGGCCGCGCTATTTTCTCCAAGCTTTTCGGGCCAACTTATTATGCCCTGGCTATCGGCTCCAACACCTTTCTTTTCTTAGATAACGCCGCTGGCGCTATCGATGCCCAGCAGCTAAGCTGGCTGGAAACGCAACTTGAAAATAACCGCCAAAGCCAACTCTATATTTTCCTTCATCAACCACTATTTGATCCCCGGCCGGGGCAAAACTACGCCATGTCGAACCAGGAACAAGCGCAGAAACTAAAAGGACTGTTTTCCCATTATCAGGTAAAAGCGGTATTTGCTTCACATCTGCACGGCTATTACTCTGCCGTACAAGACGGGGTATCCTATTTTATTACCGGCGGCGGCGGCAGCACTCTCACCTCAGCCCAGGATTACTATCATTATCTGCTGCTGAACATTAACCAGGACCGGTTTAACGTAGAAGTAATTAAAGTCCCTGCGGCTCCGGCCTGGCCGCTGCTCTGGCGCTGGTGCCTGCTTTCCGTTTCCCTGGCCTTATTACTCTTTTTTACTTTTTCTGCGGTTCGCTGAGATAGCCCCACTCCGCCAGCATCTCCTTGAAGACCCCGCTTACGCCAGCTTGTTTTTCCCACTCTTGTTTAAACTGCGCGATCCGGCCCCAGGATAAAGAAAAAACTGGCCCGGTGATCTCCGGCTCTAACACCCCTTTAGCTAAATAGAAATCCGGGCCGCCAATTTCCTTCATCTGGTCCGTCAATAGCGGTAGTGCCAGGCTGGACATCAGGAGCTGAGACAGCGGAACATTTTTACCGTCATAAAAAGCCTTCATTTTTAACGCGGCATCATACGGTATGGTGCTGAATTGCAGTACCGTCTTGTCCCCGGTCGCTATGAGCTTCAAAGTTTTTCCTTTAACCACGGCCGTTCCCTGGCCCTGGACTTGCTGCCCGGTAAAAATACCATTACTGGTAATTTCCAGGGTCAGAGTTTTATTTCCCATATTTCGTCCGGTAAAAATATTTATCTCCGGATCCGGCTCATACCTGTCCAGGAGTAAACGCAGTCTTTGCCGCAAAGCAAAATCAGTATCAATAATATTTTTTTGTTCCAGCGGATCTTTCTGCAGGTCATATACTTCTTCCGGGACAAAATCCTGCATGGCTTTACCCCGTTTTTCATAGACGCCGAAATTACGGATATACTTATACCTGTTTCCCAGGCGTATCCCTTTATTGAAGCGGCCCCGCAAGAAAATAGTTTCTTTCTGCGGAAAAATTTCTCCGGCAGTCGCGGCGGCCAGGGAAAATCCCCGAAAACCAATGCGCGCCGGCAAATTCAACAGGTCCAGGATGGTGGGAGCCAGGTTCAGATGCTCGGTAGTCTCGGTAACCCGCAGCGGAGTTGTGATCCTGGCTGGAAATTGCATGATCAGCGGCACCTGCACATCACGGTCTTTCAAACTGATCCCATGATCATGAAAAATCACCTTCTGTCGCGTAGCCGGCAAAATATGCCAGTCCAGGTTTTCCCCATGGTCGCTGGTCACGACCACCAAGGTATTATCCTTCAATCCCAGTTTTTCCAGCGCCGCCAATAACTGGCCGAGATAATCGTCATTATAGGCCACTGAAGCTTTATACAATGTCCGGTACCAGCTGTGAGCATTAAAGTCAGTAAATTGCGACCTGGCTTGCCAGAGATAACGGAATGGCGGCTTGTAAGGCCCATGCGCGGAATCATAATAGACCATCAAAGCAAACGGCAGATCGCCATTCTTTTGCAGCCAGGAGATAGCTTCATTGGTTATATGTACATTGCTGTAACCATACCGCTCCATGATCCGGGCATCATTAAATCCAAAGTCAACCCCGAACCCCGCGCCGTCAGTGATGAGCGAGATCACGCCGATAGCTCCGGTCTGATACCCATTATCATGCAAGGCTGAAGCCAGGGTCGTATATTTGCCCCGGTAATATTGCTGGCGGCTTTCCGCACTGGCTACATATTCCAGAGCTACATCCCCTAATTCATACGGTAATCGCGAAGTCAAGAATGAGGTAACTGATTGCTTAGTCATATTACCGTTAGCCAGGTGCTTTTCAAAAGAAATGCCCTGGGCCGCCAGACAGTCAAGATTCGGGGTATAACTGCGACCGTCAAATTGAGGCCCGATAGCTTCACGCCCAATCGCGTCCATCACTACCAACATAACATTATATTTTGGTTCTATCCCAAGGTCACGAGCAGTAACCAGAGGATTACCCCAGAACGCCTG
>CAZFDO010000035.1:9775-12420 GCA_964517965.1 uncultured Clostridia bacterium | reverse complement strand
AATCAATGAAGTTCCGTACATTGTTCTGAAGCAGTTGGCTGCCGGAAATAAATCCACCGAAGTTCTTCCAGTCGTAGAAAATATTACCTTCTACGCCTTTAACAAAATGGTCGCCCATATTGAAGAATCCACGGTAATCTCCCGCCGCGATCGCCGGCCAAGCAGCGCCGGTATATATAAAGTTGGCAAAGTCATACAGCTTGGACTCGTAATAGCTGGCCAGCATTTTCATATTCTTGATCGGACGGTAGTCAACCACGAATTCAGTAGTTTCTGAAGTGGTCGCTTTTTGGCTCCCTCTCTTATCTACGTTATTTTGAGATGAATATCTTTCAAAGGTGTTCAAGCGGGTGAAGGCCTGCTCGTAGATGCCTTTAAGATAAAGACTTTCGATCGGGTTAAACACGACCGCTGCCTTCGGGAAGAACCGTTGCAGTTTTTCTCTTTCGTCGCGGAACTGGCTGCCAGGATTGAATTCTCCCACGTAACGTCCGCCGCCGGTGACGCTCAGGTTATCCATGAGCTTATACTTAGCGTCAACATAGGCTTCCACAGCAGCTAGGTCATTACCCATTTCAGTGAAAGTAGGCAAGAATTCAGGGGGATCATAAATGTTCCCGGAATTCGGGATATTCGGATCCCACGGTTTGGCATACGGTCCCCAGGAGACAGACGGACCGGAACCCTGCGGGCTCCAGACACTGCCCTGTAAACCGAGCACCACGCTCAATTGCTCGATCGGATTTATCAGGACGTTGGTATCAAGCTCATACCTTTTCTCAGTCTTCATTTCATATCCTGCGGCGAACCCTTCTTCACTTGCGATGCCCTGGAACACATCATACATCTGGTAGAAGTTGTTGAAACGCAGGGTAGTGGTCCAGTCTGTTTTCTCCCAGTATTCAGGCTTTCTCAAGACAATGTTGATATCATCAGCATAGTTCTCGATAAATTTGGTATTGGCATGATCCTTATCATTACGGCCAGTCCTGGATTCCAGTCTGCGGTACGCAAAGGTGAAATCTTTATAAACGGCATTAGCAAAGATTTCATAATCTGGAAGAGGATTTGCAATATTATGCTGATCCCAGTTGGTTACATTACCGCCCCACCATTCTTTAATATTGCGGTAGAAACCTTTATAATAGGTGGTATTGGCATAAATCTGGTAGGATAGGTCATCGGTCGGCTTCTTGGCATAGTTCATGATATATCTGGCCATGCCGTATTTGCCGAGAGTTACGCTGGTCTTCAAACCCTGGAACTGGTTTGCGCCTTTGCGTATGATGTTAATAGTACCTTGGGTTCCCTGGCCACCCCAGATAGAGGAGCTGGGCCCCTTGATGATTTCGATTCTTTCTACTTCGCTCATGTCGCCAGCCGGCCAGTTGTTCTCACCCAAGCCTAAAAAGGTCGGGAAAATCATGCCATCATACAGGAACAAGATCTTGTCATTGGCGTAGCCCACGACACCCCGCAAGGCAAGGACTTCATCCATCCCCTTGTGCGTATGCCAACCACCTTCAATGACTTCAAAGAGGTCATTGACATTTCTGATGGCATATCTTTCCAGGAACTTTCCGGAAATAACGGTAACGTTGGCCGCAGCTTCGTACGTTTTTTCTGTACGTTTGGTAACGCCGCTGACCATATCCTCACCGAAGAGAGCCAACTCGGTGACGGCTTGTTCCGCTGCCATTACTGGCACTACTAAATAAGCTAACATAAATACAATTAACAATAACTTAAGCAGATGTTTCATTGTTTTTCCTCCCTTTCTTTTATTTAAATCCTTACAAAAGATACGCTATAGTATTTATCACCTCCAATTCGCATTATGTTTGCACTGCAAGTCCTGCGCTGATATCTAAAGCTACTATATCCTTTGATTATTTTATGTTATAGGCTTGAGAAGTTCATATTTCATTAGTTTCCTGAACTTCGTGAGGAAAGACATATTAGCAGGTTAAGTTGCAATATATATAGAGGTTATAAAGCAGGAAATAAAAAATACATACTACTTTAATGATAGTAAATCGCGAAGAAATTAACAAGAATTGAAAGGATCTGGGAGATGATAGAAATTGGGCTGGTTTTCGGGATTTATCGTCTTAAAATGTGGTTTTTCGGGCAGGCCAGGGACAAATAAAAAAGGTTCACATTTCTAATGAAATGTGAACCTTTACTGTATTTCAATAGTCTTATATATTATTGAAAAATATTTGTCAAGAAAAAAATAACTATTTAGGCTGTTTTTAAGCTGGCTTTAGATCGATTACTAGATTGCCCCCCGAAAACTATACAATCGATGAGTGAAAGTCAATTCTAATATATTTTATGCTTTGCAGTTTAGAAGTCAAATACAAAACAAAAACTCCCGTCCCGATACTCTACATCGGGACAGAAGTTTAAGTTCTCTTTTTGCTTAGCCTTTTAAGCTCTTCTATATCACTTTTTATCAATGCAAGCTTTTTCAATTTGCTCCATTTCTTAATCTGAATTTCTCTTTTTATTGCTTGAAGTTTTTCATCAAAATGTTCTATATAGACAATTCTTTCAGGTTTAATACTTCTTGTATATCTTCCCCCCTTACCAGATACGTGTTCATGAAATCTTCTTTCTAAATTACCAGTAACTCCTGTGTA
>CAZFDO010000035.1:0-9765 GCA_964517965.1 uncultured Clostridia bacterium | reverse complement strand
CCTGTGTAATACTTGCCATTTCCACATTCAAGAATATATAAATACCACATATTTATGTCATCCTTCGACGCATTCGCTTTGCTCATTTGCTCAGGATAGTTCGACGCTTTTTGGCTAGTAGTGAGCAAAGAGGGTGGTCAAATTATTGACCACCCTCTGCGTCGAACTACTGCCTGGGTAGGATTTCCGCCAACAAGATCGGCGGATTGCGCCCTTCAGGCTCCACTTCTCGTCCTTCTTGGAAAAAAAACTGCCTGGGTAGGACTCGAACCTACAGCCTAGCGATTAACAGTCGCTTGCTCCACCATTGAGCTACCAGGCAAGACTCTTGTCAAATAATTCGATACTCTTTTCCTTAAATATCCTCTACCAAAACCTGTTTTTAATTGCTTTTCCCGATCAATTGCATCTTTCTTGGCTTTACATGCTTCATAATATACTAATTCAAAATTACTCAATCGTTTTGTTGTGTGACAAGTATTTCTTTGGTGTTCTTTAATGCGTTTTTTTAAATCTTCTGTAAAACCAATATAAAACTTATCTTGCTCGGCACCATATAAAACGTAAACATAATACATTCCATCTCCACCATTCCCTCCGAAAGCTTCGCATTCAGGAGGACGAAGCGCATTCTGGAGGGCCCGCCTAACTGCCTTGCTGTTGGCGGGTATTTGTGCATTCTTCCATCATTTGCAGCCAAGCCCAGTGGGCATCGATGTTTTTCTGGATCTCTACTACAACGCTTTCATTTTCCGGCTTGAATAAATGCTTAAACCGTGACTGCAGTTTTAAATATTCAGTGATAGGTTTTTTCTCTTTTGGTTTCACATTGATCTTGTATTTGCCATTCACCACTTCATAGACCGGCCATAGACATGTTTCTACCGCCAATCTGCCCAGGGTTACGGTATCTTCCGGAGGGTATCCCCAGCCTAAACGGCAGGGTTGGATAACATTAATAAAGGTAGGCCCCTCCGTCTCCAGTGCTTTCTGCGTTTTGGTGATGAGGTCATTCCAATAGCCAAGCGCGGTCTGGGCCACATAGGGTATATTATGCGCTACCATAATCTCGGTTAAATTCTTCCGGACTTGTTCTTTCCCCTTTTTCACCTTGCCATTTGGCGCGGTGGTTGTATATGCTCCCAGCGGGGTGGCTGAAGAACGCTGAATACCGGTATTCATATAGGCTTCATTATTATAGCATACATATAGCATCCTATGCCCGCGTTCCATAGCTCCTGATAATGACTGTAATCCGATATCATAAGTGCCGCCATCTCCGCCAAAAGCAATAAAGCGTATATCTTTGTCCACTTTTCCTGTTCTTTTAATGCTTTGTACGCTGCTTCTATACCGCTGCATGAGGCAGCCGCGTTTTCAAAAGCGCTATGGAACCAGGATGTCTTCCAGGCGCTGAACGGGTAAATAGTGGTAGATACTTCCAGGCAGCCAGTTGCATTAGCCACTACTACCGGCTTATCTGCGGCTGCCATCATTACCTGCCGGGCAATGATCCCTGCCCCGCATCCGGCACAGAGCCTATGGCCTCCGGAAAGCAATTCAGGTCTCTTAGTTAATTCCTTTAAATTTGCCATTATATTAAATCCCCCTTATTATTCTCTTACGCCGATATATTTGACCTCAGCACTGATATTGCCGCTTAGAAGTTCATCATAGATACCGGTGATCATTTCCAAGGTGATATCACGACCGCCTAAGCCGTAAACATAGCTAGCGACTTTTGGTCTTTTATCCAGTTCATACAAACAAGAACGAACTTCTGAACAAACAGGCGCTACATAAGCATTATAACCGTCATGCCGATCCATTACGCCGACTATGTTAATATTCTTCAATGCTTCACGGATATCATCAAAGGGGAAGGGCCTGAATACCCTGATCTTAAGCATGCCTACTTTCTTTCCTTGTTTTCTCATTTCATCTATTACAACCTTGGCAGTGCCAGCGGTTGAACCCAGGACCACAATAGCTACTTCAGCATCATCCAGCTTGTAGGTTTCGAGCATATCGTACGAACGGCCAAATTTCTGGCCAAATTCTTTACCGATATCTTTAACCGCTTTGGTGGCTTTGCGCATCGCTTCGATCTCCTGCCGCTTATGCTCAAAATAATAATCTTGTAGATCAATGGCTCCGAGCGTGAAAGGGTGATCCACATCCAGCAGCCAATTTTTTGGGTTATAAGTACCGACAAATTCTTTTACTTGCTCGTCTTTCAGCATCTCAATAGCTTCCATGCAATGGCTGATAATGAATCCGTCTGTCGATACAGTAGCCGGTAATAGCACATCCGGGTGTTCACATATTCTTACTGCCTGGATCATGCTATCATAAGCTTCCTGGGAGTTTTCACAGTATATCTGCAGGAATCCGGAATCCCGCGCGCACATAGTATCACTATGGTCACCATGGATATTAATTGGCGCAGATAAAGCGCGGTTCACTTCAGCAATTACTATTGGCAGTCTTAGGCCAGAGGCAATATACATCATCTCATACATCAGGGCCAACCCCTGGCTGGAAGTCCCGGTCATAGTTCTGGCCCCGGCCGCGGAAGCTCCGATGCAGGCGCTCAAAGCGCTATGTTCGCTTTCTACTGCCACGAACTCTGTATTCACCAGGCCGTCAGCGACAAACTGGGAAAATATCTGGACTATTTCAGTAGCCGGGGTAATAGGATACGCCGCTACTACATCAGGATTGATTTGGCGCATGGCTTCAGCCATAGCTTCATTACCCGTTTTTGCCTTAAGATCCTTTTTATCCGACATTATATTATATCCTCCATTTACCCTGTTAGACTTTCTGCTAATCTGTCACGTGTTAAATGTGCTTTTTGAAGTCTAACTGGGTTTACTTCTTCTCAGCTTCCATCTTAATCGCTTTGTTGCCTTTTTTCCCGGGACATTCTACTGCGCATATACCACAACCCTTGCAATGTTTATAATCAAACCCAGTCATCTGGCTATCCTTAACCATTACTGAAGAATCCGGGCAATATACCCAGCAAAATAAGCATTGGATACAATTTTCAGGGATCCATACCGGCTTTTCACTGCGCCAATCTCCGGTCTCAAACGCTGCTGCACTGCCAGCTTCCAGATAGTCACAGGCAGGCAAATCCTTCCACCCTTTTTTCTTTTCTACTTTAATCTCTGCCATAGGATTACTCCTCGCCTTTTACTTCTTGATAAGCTCTTTGTATGGATTTAATATTACCTTCGATGATCTCTGGCCTGTTTTTGAACTTCAGAGTAAGTTTTTTACGGTTATCTTCCACCATGCGCTCAAAATTGATCAAGCCGGTTACCTTGGCTAGCGCCCCTAGCATCGGAGTGTTAGGGATATCCCGGCCAATTGTTTCTCTGGAAATACTGGAGGCATTTACAGTATAGACCTTGCCCTTAGTGATCCCCAATTTTTGGCGGATATCTTTGGCTGTTTCGCTGGTATTAATAATGATCGCCCCGTCATCAGGCAACCCCTGGGTAACATTCACCGTCCCGATCAGGGTAGGGTCCAGGACCACAACTACGCTGGGATTAGTGACCCCGCAATGAATAGTGATCGGTTCATCACTGAGCCGATCAAAAGACTGTACTGGCGCACCCATTCGCTCCGGGCCATATTCCGGGAAAGCCTGAATATAAAGGCCTTCACTCAATGCCGCATCGGCAAACAATAAAGCGGCAGTCTTTGCCCCCTGCCCACCCCGGCCATGCCAGCGAATCTCAGTTAGCTTGCTCATTTTTTGCTCCTTTACCCCGTTAGAGATAGAAAATAAACGCATATTTTCTACTGTCTTCGCGAGGTTTTACAGATATATTTATAGCTACATCAAAGTTCTTTGTTTAATTATTGGAAAATCTCTAACGGGGTTTAAAAATAATATAAATAGGTCTCTGATATTTTTCACCAGAGACCTCCGAAAATTTCTACCTAAATATATCAGATTTTTGCTCTTTTGTCAATACTTCTTAAAACATACTTCTTAAAAACTGAATGAGATTTTGCCTATCATCATAGGGTTATAATAGGTCAGGCTAAAAAATCGCCAGGCCGTGCTGGCTACCGAACCAACCCATTTTCCGTTCGGCCCCCGGGGTATTTCCCATTCATACTGATAGGTAAGAAGTCTTTCCTTATCCCCGGGATTGTCTGAGGTATAGGGGAGAGCATGCTCAGGGAGATTCACCAGTTCAGCGATTTTATCCAGTTCTTTGGATATTCTAATCGCTTTCTTTTTGAATTCCTCGGCTTTTTTTGTATTACCAATGCTGGCGCTGTATTTAGACATGATCTTATAAGCCAAGACCATCTGTGCCGTGCCTTCTATCCAGATAAGCCTTTTGCGTGGATTGCTGATTTCCTGGGGGATCGTGAAATCAAAGCCTTCTACGAGTTGATTTTTGACGGCATCTTTCACTAATAGATATTTTTCAGCAAATTCAATCAGCCGGAACGGGTCGATCCCCCATTGGGCCAAGCGCATCGGTCCGATCACTGACAGACTATTAGAAACTGTGTCCAGGGCTTTCGTTGGATCAACCCCAGATTCATTATAACCGGCATTAAACCCGCCATTATCCTTATTATAGGCTACTTCCTTAAACCAACGTCTCAACCCAGCCAGTTCCCGTGAAATGACTCTGTCCGTAAATCCCCGTTTATTAAATTCTTGTTTTACTTGATCCGAACATTGTTTATAGATACTTTGCAGTAAAAATAGTATGGAATAATAGTCAATACAATTTTCCGTGGAATAGACCTTGCTCCAGTCCGGCCCCCAGCCTGAGCCCATAGAGACCCCGCCTTTTTGGCCATCCTTAAAAGTATAATGAGGAAGGGTGGAGACCCACTTAGCCATATCAATTATCCAGGTTAAATAACTTCCATCTCCGGTGATCCTGACATATTGGATCGCCGCCAGGGCTATCCACATAGTCGGCCCTACGTGTATCCGGTCGCCGTCAATTCCTATCACTAAAGTGTTATCTTCAGCAAATTGATCGCTCCGGTAAGAAGTATAGAGTCCCCATTCACCATTTTTAGTACGATAAAATTCTTTCTGCATGTTGTCAAGCATCTGTTGGGCCTTATCTTTCTCCCCACAAGCAGTATAGATCATGACTGATGTGGCTATATCATAAGTAAAAGCCTGGTTAGCCAAATGCGGTTCATGGCCCAGCTCAAAGGTGCCTTCTGCTGGGATCAAATAATATAAACTACTGCCATTATAGCTTTCTACCAGGCCAGTGGCTGGGGCCCTGTGGCGATCCAGGAAACGCAATGCTTCTTGCTTAATATCGCCATATTTTTCCTGCAGGTCAGGATCCATAAATTCCTTGTCTGGTTGAGCATATACTTCTTCTGCCTGGACCGGCAAAGTAGTCAATAAACCACAAAGTAACACAAAAAATATTCCTAATATCATACTGGCAGGTGTTTTTCTAATCGGTGTGATCATTGGCTAAAGCTCCTTTCGCCCTTCTATAGCTTTACTTAACGTCATTTCGTCGGCATATTCCAGGCTGGAACCTATAGGCAGGCCATAAGCAATGCGCGCGACTTTCACTCCTAAAGGCTTGATCAACCGTGACAGATAAATCGCAGTAGCCTCCCCTTCAACATTGGGATTAGTAGCCACAATGACTTCTTGAACTTTATCTTTCTCAATACGCACCAGTAGTTCCTTTATTTTCAGGTCCTCCGGACCAATCCCTTCAATAGGAGAAAGTGCCCCCAATAATACATGGTAGACGCCCTTAAGCCCCCTGGTTTTTTCCACCGCCATTACGTCAAAAGGTTCTTCTACTACACAAATTTGGGTATGGTCACGCTCGGGATTCTGGCAAATAGCGCAAGGGTCGGTATCGGTTACGTTGTTGCAGATGGAACAGTAGCGGATACTTTCCTTTGCCAGCTTAATTGCCTCGGAGAGATCTATTACTTCTTCCTTATTAGTTTTCAGGATGTAATACGCCAGCCTCTCAGCTGACTTGGGCCCTATGCCGGGCAACCGGTGCAAAGCTTCCACTAGTTTTTGCAGGCTCTGAATTTGATACGCCATCTAAGTATCCTGTCTCACTACGTTAATCCCGGGATATTCATTCCGCCGGATATTTTTTTCATTTCGCTTGCCGCCAAATCCTGTGACTTGGCCAACGCTTCATTAAACGCGCGCAAAAATACTTTTTCCAGCTTCTCTGCTGTGGCGCCAGGGATAAGATCCGGGTTGATCTTTAAAGTTTGTATTTCCTGCTTACCATTCATTATTACTTGCACTCCCTGGCAGTCCACTTGAATGGTTTTACCTTTTAATTCTTCCTGCATTTTTTTCATCTGTGACTGCATTTCTTTAGCCTGTTTGAGCAGTTTAAACATGTCCATATTACTTATTCCCCTTCCCGGTATTATTATTATTTACTATCTCTCCGCCAAATACATCCAAGGCCTTGCGCACAACCGGATCTCCTTCTGCCAGAGACATCTCTATCGTTGGCTCCTGCGTGTTGGCCAGCCCATTTACCACTGTTTCCTCTATTTCCTCTTCTATGGCCAATCCACTCTCCTCAGCCAGCTCTCCCGGACTGCTTACTACTGTGCTGGTCATACTGGCTATTTTTACCGGCGCCTGGAAAATTTGCCGTGTGACAGCCTCTATTATTTTAGCATTTTCCGTGCGCTCGATTGTTTGTTTCTGGAATTTATCATTTTGGCCAAATTCTAATGTTAATAATGTCCCGGATAATTCTTTGGGGTTTGCCAGTGCCAGGCAAGCTGCCAGGCCAGGTTTCTTTTTATGAATTTCTTCCAGGACTTTCTTCCATTGCTGTTTTAATGAAGAGTTGTCCGGAGTCGTTTTTTCTTCAAAAGCAGGATTGGAATTTAATGGTATATTTTTTTTAGTGGCTGGTTTATTAGTTTGTTCTATCTGGCTGGTTCCGCTGCTCCCTTTTTCCAGGGCTTCCAGGCGGCCGATCAATTCATCTATGGCGATGTAGGGGCGGGCTATGTTTATCAATCCCACTTCCAGCACTATTCTAGGCTGATCAGTATATTTCATATCCCGTTCCAGGGCACCTAGTAATTCGATATAATGCAACAAGGCTTCTGTGCGGATCGGTTCAACCTGTGCTTTCAGGGCTTGAATTGTTTCGTCTGCCAATTTTATCAGTTCTTGCGGCTGAGTACTGATCTTGGCCATCAACAAATTGCGGAAATGCACATGTAGGTCTTTTGTCAGCTGGTACAGATCCAGCCCTGACTCCTGAGTTTCGCTGACCAAGGTCAATACTTCTTCTGTTTGTTGCCCAAAGATGGAACTGCTGAATTTTGACAGCAATTCCTGGCTGGTGATACCCAAGATCGAGCGTACTGTTTTACCCTCTATGCTTTGGCCCATACCCACAAAGGAAATCACCTGGTCAAGGGTGCTTTGGGCATCGCGCATGCTGCCTTGAGCCGCCTGGCTGATAATGTTCAGCGCTTCTTCTGATATTACTATTTTTTCCTTGGTCGCCAGGGTTTTAAGATGTTTTTCAATGGTAGTCGTAGTAATGAGTTTAAAATTGAACCGCTGACAGCGGGAAAGAATGGTCTCTGGTATATTTTGCGGCTCAGTGGTGGCAAAGATAAAAATAATGTGTGCCGGAGGTTCTTCCAGGGTTTTGAGTAAAGCGTTAAAGCCATCATCCGAGAGCTGGTGGACTTCATCTATAATGTAGATCTTAAACCTGGCATAAGCTGGGGCAAACTTTACATTTTCGCGCAGGGCTTTAATCGCTTCAATGCCCCGATTAGACGCACCGTCAATTTCCAGTACGTCCAAGGCATTACCTTCGGTGATCTCTTTGCATATTTGACATTTATTATCCGGTTCAGCGGCCGGGCCTTCCTTACAGTTCAGGGCTTTGGCAAAAATCCTGGCGGCTGTAGTCTTGCCTACCCCGCGCGGGCCGGAAAAAAGATAGGCATGGCCTATCTTGCCGCTGGTGATAGCATTCTGTAACGCCTGGGCGACTGTTTCTTGCTCGATTATCTCGCTGAATTTCTGGGGCCTGGATTTTCTCGCTAATACTAGATAGCTCATTATTTATCCCATCAGTTGGCTGATCTTGCTTAAAACCTCGTATTCAAAAGGGGTCCGGGCAGTACTCTCTAATATTCTTTTTATATTAGCCACGCTTCCGGGAATGATCGTGGTCTTTGGTTTCGCAGAGGCCATCTGCGAGGTAATAACGCTTATTTCTGATTGCAGGTTGGCTTTTTGCTCAATGCTCATATTAAACTGGTCCAGGGAAGTACCTATAATCTGCAATAATTCCTGCAATTCTCTATAACGGCTCTCGCCGATAGTAAAACTCTGCGATTTTTCATAGCTATCCTGCCGCATTTGCATTTCCATATTTTGCTTCGCCGCCGTATTGCCGCGCGGCGGGAAATGCGCAGTGGCTTTATCCGGCTCCATTAAGGCGGCTTCAATTTCATCTGCGCCGGTAGTGGTAATATTTATCAGATTGTCAGGGGATTGGAGAGTAATTAGTTTTTCATTTTCCAAATAGAAAAGAATATCCTGCAATAAACTAGAGCTGAATCCAAGCTGTTCCTGCATTTTGTTAAAATGTATAGCTTGGCCTTCTTCGCCTTCAGTAAGTTCATAAAGACAACGCATTAATCTGAATCTTTTTTTGGCCATCTCTTCGGACATTTATCATCCTCAGGTACATCGTACTAATACACTCTGTTCTTTAATCTGTGTACTCTCTTTTAGTAATCGGTGTAATCGTTTTTCAAATGGAGGTGAAGGGATTCGAACCCTCGGCCTCGTCGTTGCGAACGACGCGCTCTCCCAGCTGAGCTACACCCCCATCGCTTCACTGCGCAGCGAGCCAGTCTTGGGCAGCTGCTTTGGTATCAAACAGCTTAACTTTATTCTTTTTGTCCGTCATTACTGCATCATAGATCACTCTTAGTATCCCCGAAGTCCCAATAACCGCTTCGGCTTTAGCAAAGAGGCGATTATGCGCTGCTAAATTCTGCATAACCTGCTTGGTGTTTTTATCAAATTTCATATCTGCCACATTAATCAAGGTTAATACCGAACCCGGCGTCTGGTGGGCAACTATCTTTTTAAATTCTTCTATTATCAGCATGGTCTCTTTTGGAGAGGCTTTGGAAAAATCAACATAAATTATGGTTTTCCCTTTATGGTCTATGTAATTTATTCTTTCCACTTTTTTTCCCCTGTTATTTTTGTTCTACTAGCCAGTCTTTGGCGGCTGCCTCATTATCAAATACTTTAATCTCTCTTCTGGCCAGAGTTATTATTGTATTAAAAAGCACTTGTGTTTGGCTGGTTATGCCGATCACGGCAGAGGCTTTAATAAAGGGCTTATTAAGTTCAAGATATTCTCTCATGGTTTTAGCCACATCTTTATTAATGCGGATATCAGCTAGATTAGTGAACACCAGGAGAGAATTCGGCGGCTGCTGGGATATGATATCCCTGGACTTGGTAACAAGTGTCATTAGTTCTTCATATAAGCATTCGGAAAAATCAAGCTGCAGAATTTCTTTTTGCTTGTGTCTGATAAACATCACTCGGGTAAAATTTGGCATTAAAAACCCCTTTGTTCCGTTTTAATCTGTGTAATCAGCTTTCCCAATCTGCGTAATCGTTTTTAATACGGAGAGGCTGGGCCATGCCTCCGCTAAAGCTACGGCAGGTAAAATTCCTCTCCA
>CAZFDO010000034.1:0-12521 GCA_964517965.1 uncultured Clostridia bacterium | reverse complement strand
TTAATCTTTAAATCCTTTAAAACCTGTGCACTTTTAATTCTTAGTTGACATTTGAGCCAAAATAGCTTGACAATGAACCCGGTATGTGCTATAAATTAATCCATGAAAGAAGAAGTGAAAAACTTCTCACCGTATGGCTATAAGCCAAAAGGTTATCATATGATAATCTTCTATTATATCGCTGATTATAGGTCCTTTTACGGTGGGGCAATCAGCGGTAATTTTTTTGGGAATCCTCATCGCTTCGCTAAGCGAAGTATGATGAGGGGGACAGAGAGGAGAGATCGTTATCGCTAGAGAAGAGTTAAGGATCAATGAACGCATTAGGGCAAGTGAAGTACGATTGATAGATGAAGCAGGGCTACCTATGGGAATAGTGGCTTTCTCCCAGGCCCTCAACCTGGCTGTGGAAAAGGGCTTGGACCTGGTGGAAATATCCGGCCAGGCGACTCCGCCGGTATGCAAGATAATGGATTACAGCAAGTACCGGTACGAACAGGAAAGGAAAGAGAAAAAGGCCAGAAAAAGCCATAAAGTGATCCATGTCAAAGAGATTAAGGTAAGGCCAAAGATCGGTGAACATGATCTGGAAACTAAGCTAAGACATTCGGAAGAGTTCCTGACGGAAGGTGATAAAGTCAAGATTACCATGATGTTCAGGGGTAGGGAAATGGCGCACAAGGAATTAGGGATAAGCATTATGAAGAAAATTGAAGAACGGTTCGCCGCCACTGCCACCATTGAGCAGCAGCCTAAAATGGAAGGGAATAATATGTTCATGTTGTTAGGTCCAGCAAAAAAATAAGTAAAATCAAATAAGGAGCAGTATATGCCAAAAATAAGAAGCCATAGCGGGGCTAAGAAGCGCTTTCGCGTGACCGCTAGCGGCAAGGTTATGTATAAAAAATCGCATGCCCGTCATATCTTGACGAAGAAAAAATCTAAGAAATTAAGGACCCTGCGCAAAAGCGGGATACTTAATTTGACTGACAGCAAGAACATTAAGAAATTAATACCGTACGCTTAAATACAGTTACTGGTTTCTGGTCGCTAGTTACCAGTAAGTAAAAAAATTAAAACTAGAAACCAGCGACTAGCGACTAGCGACTATCTTTGGGGGATTATTATGACAAGAGTTAAATGCGGGAAAACCACGCGAGCGTGGAAAAAGAAAATATTTAGACGGGCCAAAGGGTACCGGATGGGAAAATCCAAACTTTACCGACATGCTACAGAGCAGGTGGATAAGAGTTTAGATTATGCTTACCGGGACCGGCGGGCAAAAAAGAGAGATTTTCGTTCACTCTGGATCATCAGGATCAATGCCGCTGCCCGTATCAATGGATTATCGTATAACCGTTTTATGAATGGCTTAAAGAAAGCACAAGTGATCATTGACCGTAAAATACTTGCCGATCTGGCAGTAAATGATGCCAAAGCTTTTGTCGCTCTGGTGGATGTGGCTAAACAGCAATTAACAGCCTAAGGCGGTTTATTATATGTTTACCCCGCAAAGAGTTTTAGCTGTCGGGTTTGCCTCCTTGATCCTGGTCGGGGCATTGCTGTTGAGTATGCCCTTTGCCAATGCCCGGGGACAGCATACTGCTTTTATAGATGCTTTGTTCACCGCTACCAGCGCGATCTGCGTGACCGGGCTGGTTACGGTGAATACCGCTACCCATTACTCATTATGGGGCAAGAGTATCATCCTGTTTTTGATCCAGATAGGCGGGTTGGGGTATATTACCCTGGCGACAATGATGTTTCTCCTGTTCAATAAACAGCTGAGTATCAAGGATAAACTGAATATCCAGGAAGGCGTGAATCAATATAGCCTTGCTGACCTGGGCAGTTTTGTCAAATATATCGTTAAAAGTACTTTATTGATCGAGGGAGTGGCCACTCTTCTTTTAACCATTCACTGGAGCCGGGAGTTTCCGGTCAAAGATGCTTTTGGCTATGCCTTGTTCCATAGTGTCAGCGCTTTCTGCAATGCCGGGTTTAGTGCTTTTCCCAACAACCTTTCCAATTATGTCACTGATGTTATGGTTAATTTAACGATCACTTCCCTGATCATTATCGGGGGGCTGGGATTCATAGTCATTAACGAGTTGCATAATTACCGCCGCCAAAAAAAATTATCCGTCCATACCAAAATGGCCTTGAAGATCAGCGGTTTACTGATATTGGCCGGCACCCTGGTAATTTTAGTACTTGAATACAAGAATCCGGCCATAATGTCCACATTACGTCTGGATCAGAAAATATTAGTCAGCTATTTCCAGGCTGTTGTTCCCAGGACCGCTGGTTTTAATACCATTAATATCGGCTTACTGCATCCAGCTACATTATTATTTATGATGATACTCATGTTTATCGGCGCTTCTCCCGGTGGTACCGGCGGTGGTATAAAAACCACTACCTTTGGGATCATTATCGCCAGTGTCAAGGCTACGTTAAGGGGAAAATATCATGTGAATATATATAATCGCAGGATCCCAGGGGAAATCATCCGTAAGTCGTTTGCCCTGGCTCTGGTTTCCTTTTCTTTAGTGATCCTGGTAACTATCGGACTGATGATCATAGAAAAGCGTGATTTCCTGCGTATCTTGTTTGAGGTAGTCAGCGCTTTTGGAACGATAGGTTTATCAGCAGTCCCGGCCGGGAACATCAGCCTGGCTGGTTATTTTTCCGGTCTGGGAAAGTTTTTACTGTTGATCACTATGTATTTTGGCCGGGTCGGGCCATTGACCTTGGGGATCGCTTTAATGGAAGCTAAAGGAACGGAATTATTTTCATACGCCGAAGAAAAAGTTTTGATCGGATAGGAGAAGGTTTATGAGACAATTTGCAGTGATCGGATTAGGTAATTTTGGCCGGAGCGTAGCGCTTTCTCTTGCCGAAAAAGGCGGCCAGGTGATGGCCATAGACAAAAATGAAGAGCGCATCCAGGATATCAGCGAGAAAGTGACCTATGCGGTCAAGGCTGATGCCAGTGATGAAAAAGTCTTAAAATCCCTGGATATCAAGAATGTTGATGTCGCTATTGTCAGCGTCGGTGAAAGCATGGAAACCAGTATCATGATCAGCTTGCTGCTGCGTGAGATGGGCGTAAAAATGATCGTCACCAAAGCTATTAGCAGCTTGCATGGGAAGGTTCTGCGCAAGATCGGCGTGGACCGGGTGATCTTCCCCGAAAGGGATATCGGCGCTAAATTGGCCGAGAGCCTGATCTCGCCTAATATTTATGAATATATTGAGCTTTCTCCCAATTACAGTATCGTAGAGATAATATCTCCCCATTCTTTTGCCGGAAAAAGCCTGAAAGAACTGGATGTCCGGAAAGAATATAAAATCACCATCATTGCCATTAAACGCAAAATTCCGGAAGTCACTGATTCCGGCGAAACCCATTTTAAAGAGGATATAAACGTAACGCCTTTCCCGGAAGATGAGATCGAAAGCGGGGATATCCTGGTAGTGGTCGGAGCGGATAAGGACATAAATAAATTAAGAGGAGTGGAATAACCATATGGTTGAAAATAAGAAAGCCCCCCGGGCCTGTTTGACTAAAGCAGACGAGGATTGTGTAATTGACCTGGGGAAGTTTTATTTTTTGAACGGCAAGTACGATGCGGCTATCGGCGAATTTATGAAAGCACAGGAATTTGACCCGGAGAACGATGATGTTTACTACAACCTGGGTATTGCCTATGAAGCTAAAAATGAGCTAAGTAAAGCCAAGGAAAAGTATTTGAAGTGCCTGGAATTAAACGACAAACATGCTTTGGCTCGGGAGCGCCTGGACAAACTGGTTGGCGAGTAAAAGGACACTGATGAAGAGTATTCTAACCTATATAAAATCGTTGCACCAAAAGAAAGCCCGTGCTGAAAAAAAAGCTTTTATCATGGAAGGGATACGGGCGGTTGAAGAATTATACAAATTTCCGGAGCAGCGCTTTAAAGTGATCTATACCCAGGATCTGGAAACTACCAGGCGTGGCCAGCTGCTGCTGCAAAATTTAATGAACCGCAAGATAGACCTGACCCAGGTAACACCGCAGGAATTAGCCGCAGTATCGGATTGTGAGACGCCGGCGGGGATACTGGCAGTGGCGGAAATGAGGGAATACCGGCTGCACGATTTGCTGGACGGCCCTAAACCTTTTTTAGTAGTATTGGATGGGATCCAGGATCCTGGTAATTTAGGCGCTATTATCCGGACGGCAGAAGCCGCCGGGGTCAGTGGGATCATTTTAAGCAAAGAAACTGTTGATCCATATAATCCCAAAGTTGTCCGGGCGACGATGGGGTCGTTGTTACGGCTACCATTGGTGAAAGTGGATAGCCTGTTGTCGCTGATAGAAAAACTGCGTACCCGGAAGATCAAAACAGTAGCCTGTGATGTGCATGGCTCTAAAAATTATTATGAAGCTGAGTGGCAGTTACCGCTAGCGCTGGTTTTTGGTAATGAAGGCGCGGGAATGACTAAAGAGATAGTAGCCAAAATGGATGAAGTGATAAAGATCCCCCAGCGCAAGAGCGTAGATTCGTTGAATGTCGCTGTGGCCGCGGGGATCATTATGTACCAGGTAGTTGAAAAGGGAAAAAACCGCGTATAGCGTATAGCGTATAGCGTATAGAAAAACAATCGAGGATAAAATGAGTTTGGAAGAACTGAAAGGCAAGCTGGAAGAACTGGAAAAACAGGCTCTAAGCGAACTTGAACAAGCGGTTCAAGAGGGCCTGGAGAACATCAGGGTAAAATTTCTCGGGAAAAAAGGTGAACTGACCTCTATCCTGCGCGGTTTGAGCAATATTGAGGCTGCTGCGCGTCCCTTGATCGGCAAATTATCAAATGAAATAAAAGCCCGCCTGGAAGAAAAAATTAACGACAAGCAAAAAGAGCTCAGGGAAAAAGCGGAATTAGCCTCATTGAGCAGTCTTAAAGTAGACCTGACCTTGCCTGGTGACGTATTGACGCAGGGTAGTATTCATCCCATCACTGCCGTGATGGCTGAAATATGCGCTATCTTCAACCGCTTGAATTTCGCGGTAGTAGAGGGCCCGGAGATCGAGACTGATTATTATAATTTTGAAGCCCTGAATTTTCCCCCGGAGCATCCGGCCAGGGATATGCAGGATACGTTTTTTATCGAAGACAAGATTCTATTGCGCACTCATACTTCTCCGGTCCAAGTGCGGGTATTTGAGAAACAAAAACCGCCGGTTAAAATAATTGTGCCAGGCAAGGTTTATCGTCATGATGCCGATGTTTCCCATTCTCCCATGTTCCACCAGGTAGAGGGATTCCTGGTAGATGAAAAAATCACCTTCGCGGACTTAAAAGGCATCCTGACGCTGTTTATCAAGGAAATGTTCGGTGAACAACTGGCCACCAGGTTCCGGCCGAGTTTTTTCCCTTTTACCGAACCCAGCGCGGAAATGGATATGAGTTGTTTCGCCTGCAAGGGTGCCGGTTGCCGGGTGTGCAAGAACAGTGGCTGGATCGAGATACTGGGCGCCGGTATGATTGATCCGGCGGTATTTAAATTTGTAAAATATGACCCGGAGAAATATAGCGGTTTTGCTTTTGGCATGGGAGTGGAACGGATCGCCATGCTAAAATACGGGATCGATAATATTAGTTTGTTCTATGAAAATGACCTGAGATTTTTAAAACAGTTTTAAGAGCAGTTACTAGTCGCTAGTCGCTGGTATCTAGTCAAAAACCATTAAAACTAGCGACCAGAAACTAGTAACCAGCGACCGTCTTTAGACCAGCAACCAGAGACTAGAGACTAGCGACAGTTTTTAAGGAGTTTAATTTGAAAGTATCGTACAAGTGGTTGAAAGAGTTTGTAGATATAGGGCTCTCTCCAAAAGAGGTGGCTGAAAAGATGACTATGGGAGGGATCGAGATTTCCTCCGTGGAGAGTCTGGATAAAGGGATCCGTAAAGTTATTACTGCGGAAGTACGGAGCGTCAATCCCCATCCTAACGCTGACAAGTTGACTTATTGTACGGTCTTTACCGGCCAGGAAGAATTGTCTATTGTCTGCGGCGCGAAGAATATTAAAGCTGGTGATAAGGTGCCGCTGGCGGTAGTAGGAGCTGTATTGCCGGGCGGCCGGGAGATCACCGAGGCTGAAATTCGCGGGGTTAAATCTTTTGGCATGATGTGTTCGGAACGGGAGCTGGGGATTTCCGAGGAACATGGCGGGATAATGATCCTGCCGCCGGATACGGTACTGGGCCAGGATATCAATGCAGTATTGGAATTGGATGATTACTTGTTGGAAGTAGAGCCGACACCGAACCGCGGCGATGTACTGAGCGTTTTGGGTGTAGCCAGGGAATTAGCGGCGGTGCTTAACCTGAAGGTTAAATTACCACTGCCAAAATTAAAAGAAACAACCGACAAAGTTGAAAAATTCATCACTGTAGAGATCAAGGATCCGGAGCTTTGCCCCCGTTATACGGCCCGTTATCTTAGTAATGTGGCGGTGCAAGCCAGTCCCCTCTGGATACAGAACCGCCTGCGTAATTGCGGTTTACGCCCGATCAATAATATTGTGGATATTACCAACTATGTACTGTTGGAACTGGGACAGCCTCTGCATGCTTTTGACGCTGCTCTGCTGGGAGAACAGAAAATTGTTGTCCGGCGGGCTAAAGAAGGAGAGGAAATCGTCACGCTCGACGCAGTCCAGAGAAAGCTTGCCGCTAAAATGCTGGTGATCGCCGATGCCAAAAAACCTGTGGCTTTGGCCGGTATTATGGGCGGAGAATTATCCAGGGTCAAGGAAGGCACGACTGCCGTGGTCTTGGAAAGCGCCTATTTCAATCCGGTTAGCATTAGGAAAACGGCTAAAGCAGTGGGCTTGAATACGGATGCCAGTTACCGGTTTGAACGGGGAGTGGATGTAGAAAACGTGGTGCTGGCTTTGAACCGGATCGCCCAGTTGATCCAGGACTTGGCCGGCGGGCAGGCGGCTAAAGGAATAATTGATGAATATCCGCAAAAAATTAAACAACCTAAGATCACCGTGCGGCAGGAACGGATCAATAAGATCCTGGGCCTCCAGATCTCCTTTGGCCATACTAAGAAAATTTTAAAGAGTCTGGGATTTATGTTCACTGATAATATCGGGACCGAGAGCCTGCATGTGGTGGTGCCAACCTGGCGCAATGACATTACCCGGGAAATCGATATCATCGAAGAAGTCGCCAGGATCAATGGCTATGAAGAAATCCCGGCGACCTTGCCTAAAGGGCAGATCATTAAGATCGGCATTAATAGTGACTGGAAATATAGCCGGAAAATAGCTGCTTATTTACAGCATACCGGGTTTGCGGAAGCGATCAACTATAGTTTTATCGGCGAGAAAGATTATGCCCGCCTCGGAGCGGTCACGACCGGTGACCAGTTTATCAGGGTGGCCAATCCCCTGACTGAAGATGCTGCTATTATGCGCACTACCCTGACCTGCGGCCTGCTGAACAATGTTATCTGGAATATCAACCATGGTAATAATGAAGTCAAGATCTTTGAGCAAGGGTTCGTGTTCCTGGGTAAAGGAAAAAATACCTATGCCAATGAAGTGAAAATGCTGGGTCTGGCAGTATCAGGGATCAGGAATAGTTCAGCCTGGAAGCAAGCCAGAATAACGGCTGATATTTTCTATGTGAAAGGTGTCTTAGCAGGATTATTGAAGTCCTGCGGCTTGGAAAATATTGAATTCATAACCGCCAATGATCAACTATATCATCCGGCTTTATGCCTGGAAGTAATGATCAATGGGGAAAAACTGGGCCGCTTTGGACGCCTGGCTACGCGGGTGATGGGCCAATACGGATTAAAACAGGAAGTTTATCTGGGTGAACTTAATTTGGGCAAAGTGCTGGCCTTAGCGACCGAAAAACGGCAGTATCAAGCTATTCCAAAGCTGCCAGGTATCAGGCGTGACCTGGCGCTGTTACTGCCTCATGACGTGTCGCATGCAATAGTCGTAAAGACACTGCGTGAAATAGCCAGCCCGCTGGTTAAAGAAATCAGCTTGTTTGACGTGTATCAGGGAGAAAAAGTGGAAGCTGGATATAAGAGTTATGCCTACTCGCTGTTATACCAGGCTGACGACCGGACCTTACAGGATGAAGAAGTGAATAAACTCCAGCAAGAGCTCATCAGTGAAGTAGCACCTAAACTGAACGCTAAAGTCCGTTAGGAGGGGGAGATTACGCTGATTAGTAATACGGATTGCGCGAATTAGAACCTGTTGTATCCGCGTAATCGATTTCCGGAAATCCGCGTAATCGTTTTACCATGAAAAGTTTTGCCACCCTGGAAAAAGAGATCAGCAAAGTCGTCGACCTGATCAATGACCTGCGTCGGGAAAACGACAACCTGCGCGCCAGGCTGAAAGTGATGCAGGAAAGCGGCACAGTGCTGGAAGAC
Source organism: uncultured Clostridia bacterium (assembly GCA_964517965.1). Classification (GTDB taxonomy): domain Bacteria; phylum CAYTYR01; class UBA6262; order UBA6262; family UBA6262; genus UBA6262. The sequence continues at coordinate 4,063 of CAZFDO010000034.1, read as the reverse complement.
CTGAAAAAGGAAAATTTTGCTTTACAAAAGAAGCAAGAAGTTCTAAAATTGAAGATAGAAAAGGTATTGCATAAGTTTAATGCGCTAAAGTTTGAAAAGGATGATGAGGAATAACCATGGCGGAGCCTAAGAGCGAAGTGACCGTAACGGTCCAAAACGTGGAATTAGTCATCCGGACCGATAAAAGCCCGGAATATGTAGAAGAGCTGGCTGAATTTGTCGATGAGCGCATCAAGAAGATTTCCCAGAATACGCCCTTTGTCAGTTCTCTCAAGGTATCCTTTGTCGCGGCCATTGATATGGCGAACGAATTATTTGAATTGCGCCAGAAAAACAAAGAAATTGAAGACACGGTAAAAAATAAGACTGAAGAGTTAGTGGGCCTATTGGAAGAAGGTATTAAATGAAACTTTTAAGCACCACAGTTTTAAATAAAATAAAATTGAAAATATTTCCCTACCTTGTTGGTGATGTCCTGGGCGTTTTTTAACCCGATACCTTGTAAAAGGGGTTCTGCGTTTTGATGCATTTTGGTGCTTCAAACAGGAAACCCACTTAAATTTTACTGGGCTAAAACGCAGGGACACACGGCAGAGGTGGGGTTTTTTTATCTGCCGTTGAATTTGGCGGATAACCCGCCAGCTTGCGCTTTGTCCTCCTGACTGTGAAACTGTCGGAGGGAAGCTTGCGGCGGGTAGTATATTTAGAATTTGGATTTGATTTATGGATGATCTGTTTGAAAAAGATATTAAGAAAGATCTCTCCCGGATGCCCCTGGCAGCCCGGATGGCTCCCTGCGTCCTGGAGGAGTTTGTCGGCCAGGAACATATTCTCGGCAAAGGAAAATTACTCCGGCGGGTGATCGAGCTGGATAAAACAGGCTCTATCATTCTTTTTGGTCCGCCGGGCTGCGGTAAAAGCGCGCTGGCCAAAGTGATCGCCAGCCAAACTGGCGGTTTTTTCCAGGAGATCAATGCCGTGACCAGCGGCGTGGAAGAGCTGCGCAGGATATCCAAGCAAGCTGAACAACGCTGGACTATTTCCGCGCAGAAGACTATTTTGCTGGTTGATGAGATTCACCATTTTAATCGTAGTCAGCAGGATGCGCTCTTGCCTGATGTGGAAAAAGGGAATCTGGCCCTGATCGGTATTACGACTGAAAATCCTTATTTTTATGTTAATGCGGCGCTGGTTTCACGTTCGCAGGTCTTTGAATTCAAAAGATTACAGGAAGAAGATTTGACTTTTATTCTGGAGAAAGCGCTGCAGGATGAAGAGCGGGGTTTTGGACGCCTGGCGATCAAAGTCGAACCAGAAGCCGTGGATCACCTGATCAATATAGCCAATGGTGATGCCCGCAAGATGCTCAATGCCCTGGAGCTCGCTGTCCTCTCCACCAAGCCGGACAAAAAAGGGTTTATCAGCATCGATCTGGCTACGGCAGAAGAATCTATCCAGAAAAAAGCTATTGTGTATGACAAGAAAAATGACCAGCATTACGATACTATTTCCGCTTTTATCAAGAGTATGAGGGGCAGTGACCCTGACGCCACGCTTTACTGGCTGGCTAAAATGGTATATGGCGGCGAAGACCCGCGATTTATCGCCCGCCGGATAGCCATCTGCGCGGCAGAGGATGTGGGCAATGCTGATCCGCTGGCCATTGTAATAGCCAATTCGGTTTTTCAGATCGTGGAGCTGGTCGGGATGCCGGAAGGCCGGATACCGTTGGCGCAGGCAGCTGTTTATGTAGCTTGCGCGCCAAAAAGTAATGCCAGTTACCTGGGCATTGAACAGGCTCTCGGAGAAATTGAAAAAGGGGAGCTATTGGAAGTCCCCGATCATCTCAAAGATGCGACCATGGACCGTAAACACCTGGGCCATGGCCAAGGATACAAATATCCCCATGATTTTCCCGGAGGATATGTAGCGCAGGAATACCTGCCTAAAAAGAAAAAGTATTACCAGCCTAAAGATATCGGGTTTGAGAAAAAGATCAAAGAAAGATTAGCTGACAGGATTATAGCTCATGGAAAAGATAAAAAACAGCCTGCGTAAAGAAAAGCTGGCTGAGAGAAATAAAATAAGCACCGCGGAAGTCCGCAGTAAAAGCAGTAAAATAGGAAAAAGATTATTTAAATTGCCGGAGTTCAAAAAAGCCGGAACAGTGATGTTTTATGTGTCGTTTGGCCGGGAAGTCGCAACCCAGGCGATGATCAAGGAAGCTTTACATCAAAAAAAGAAGGTGGTGGTGCCGAAAATCAATAGTAACCGTACCTTGGCAGTATATGAAATCGCAAATTTTAACAAAGACTTAAAGAGGGGAAGTTTTGGAATATTAGAACCCACACACTCTAAAAGGAGGAGCACACCTAAAACGGAAATTGACCTGGTCGTTGTGCCAGGAGTATGTTTTGACCGGAAAAAAGGAACGCGTTTAGGTTTTGGGGCTGGTTATTATGACCGGTTCCTGCAGGGCATCAAGGATACTACAGTATTAATAGGCATAGCTTTTGAGCAACAGTTGGCCAAAGGAGTGCCTTGTATGGTACATGATGTGAGTATGCACAAAATTGTCACTGAAAGAAGGATCTTGGAATTTAGCTAAGAACAAGAGACCCCCCTAGATTTGCCTTCGCAAATCTAAGCAGGGGGGCAAATTTGAAACAAATTTGGGGGGAAAGTATGCAAAATGCTTGGAACTTTGTAGCGATCGCCCTCCTAGTAGGATTAGTCGTTGGGTTTTTTATCAGAGTAATATATGCCAAGTCCAAAGTCAATACGGCAGAAAATGAAGCTAAGAAGATCATTGCCGATGCAAAAAGACTGGCGGAGGCCGAGAAAAAAGAAGGCCTGTTGCAGATTAAAGATGAAATGTATCGTGCCCGGACGGAGTTTGAACGCGAAACCCACGAACGGCGGCAGGAACTGCAACGCTTGGAACGACGTTTAATCCAAAAAGAGGAAAATTTAGACCGTAAACTTGATTTGATCGACAAGAGAGAAAGAGAAAGTGTTAACCATGAACGCCAAATACAAGTAAAAGAGAAATCTTTGCAGGATGAAGAAGCAAAATTAGCGCGACTGGCCCAGGAACAAAAACAGGTGCTGGAAAGAATCTCCGGGTTAAGCGCCGATGCCGCTAAAAAACTGCTGATCGACAGCATGCAGGAAGAAGCCAAACGCGATGCGGCGATCTTGATGCGCAATATTGAAGAAGAAGCCAAAGAAACCGCTGCGAAAAAATCCCGGGAGGTCTTAGCCCAGGCGATACAACGGTATGCGCCGGACTTTACCATTGAAACAACCATCGCCACAGTGGCTTTGCCTAATGATGAAATGAAAGGCCGGGTGATCGGGCGCGAAGGACGGAATATCCGCGCTTTTGAAGCAGCTACCGGCGTGGACCTGATCATTGATGATACCCCGGAAGCTATTACGCTTTCTTCCTTTGACGGGGTAAGAAGAGAGATCAGCCGCATAGCTTTGCAGAAATTGATCTCTGATGGCCGGATCCATCCCGCGCGGATAGAAGAAGAAGTCAATAAAGCCAGGCAGGAGATGGATCAAACCATTAAAGAGACCGGAGAGCAAGCTTGCTTTGAATTAGGTATTGCTAATGCTCATACGGAAATGATCAAACTGCTCGGCCGGCTTAAATTCCGTACCAGTTACGGACAGAATGTATTGCAACATTCCAAGGAAGTAGCCTATATAGCCGGTATTATGGCAGCAGAGCTGGGGGTAGATGTTGCCCAGGCTAAACGCGCCGGATTATTCCATGATATCGGTAAATCTGTAGACCATGAAGTGGAAGGGACACACGCCCAGATCGGTGTGGATCTAGCCCGCAAATATGGTGAATCAGCCAAGGTTTTGGATGCTATTATCTCGCACCATGGTGACGCTCCAGCTGCCAGCGTAGAAGCAGTACTAGTAGCTGCCGCTGACGCAGTGAGCGCTTCCCGTCCCGGCGCCAGGCGCGAATCACTGGAGAACTACATCAAACGGCTGGAAAAACTGGAAACACTGGCTGAGTCGTTTAAAGGCGTGGAAAAATGCT
>CAZFDO010000033.1:0-12676 GCA_964517965.1 uncultured Clostridia bacterium | reverse complement strand
GTAGATATCGATCTGGCTATCCTGATGACCGTATTGCTGAATATATTAATAGCCATTATTTATAATAACGATATGAATCTGTTTGTCGTGCATCTATTGGGTGGCCTGGTCGGTATTTTAAGTGCCTCAAGTATCAAACAAAGATCTGACCTGATCCGTTCCGGTTTGTTCATCAGCCTGGCCAATGCTCTTGGCATTATCAGCTTTGTTGCTCTTTTGCAGCATGCCCGCCTGGAAGTAGTGGCCTACAATGTTTTGTGGGGGATTATCAATGGTTTCTTTTGCGGTGTTTTAAGTATCGGGTTCCTGCCTTATTTTGAACATATGTTCGGGATCTCGAGCAATATCAAGCTGTTGGAATTGTCTGATTTTAACCAGCCATTGTTAAAGCGGTTGATGGTAGAAGCTCCCGGCACGTATCATCATAGCCTGATGGTAGGAAATCTGGCCCAGACCGCCGCCGGCGCAGTCGGCGCTAATCCATTGCTGGCCAGGGTAGGCGCTTATTACCACGACATCGGCAAACTGGCCAAGCCAGAATATTTTATAGAGAACCAGGATGATCTTAATAAACATGATGACCTTTCTCCCAGTATGAGCAGCCTGATCGTCTTGTCCCATGTTAAAGAAGGGATCGATTTGGCGGCACAATATAAACTCAGCCAGGATATCATTGATATTGTCGCACAGCATCATGGTACCAGCCTGGTTTATTATTTCTATCAGAAAGCTTTGGAAGAAGAAGCCGCGGCGACTAAGGAGCAATACCGCTATCCCGGTCCCAAGCCGCAAAGCCGGGAAGCTGCGATAATCATGCTGGCTGATGCCGTAGAGGCAGCTTCGCGCACTTTGGATGATCCGAGTTATACGCATATCCAGGAACTGGTGATGCGGATCATTAATAATAAATTTATTGATGGCCAGATGGAAGAATGCGATCTGAGCTTAAAGGATATTCATACTATCAGCGAACAGTTTTGCCACGTACTGAGCGGTACGTTCCATAACCGGGTAGATTATCCGGATGATGGTAAGAGTCATAAATGATAAAGGCAAAGGTTCCCAAGCGGCTGGTCCGGAAACTTGCCAATTATATCATTACTCATTATCTGCCGCGGAACAAGGAATATGAAGTGGGACTTTTCTTTGTGCCTCAAGCAGAGATGATTCGTTTGAATAAAAGGTTCTTTAATCGTGATTATGCTACCGATGTCATCGCCTGTCCTATAGAAACCACCAGCGAGCTACCGCTGGTACTGTTGGGGGATGTGTTTGTTTGTATGGATACAGCCAGACGTCAGGCCAGGGAATACCGTCACACCTATAAAACAGAGATCGCCCTTTTAGTCACTCACGGGATTTTACATTTGCTGGGCTACGATGACCTGACTCTGAAGAAAAGAACGATCATGCGCCGGGAAGAACAGAAAATACTTAAAGTAATCAAGTAGAGGTTTTTTATGAGATCCAAAGATATCTGGGAAAGCTTCAATGCGGCCATAGAGGGTATTATTTACGTCACCAAGAGCCAGCGCAATATGCGCGTCCACTTGGCTATTGCGGTTTTTGTTTTGTTTTTCAGCTTATTTGTGCGCCTGGATCGCTTAGAAGTGATCATGATTACTATTACCATTGTGCTGGTATTGCTGGCAGAGATGTTCAACACGGCTATTGAGGCGCTGGTAAATTTGATCACCGATACGTACCATCCGGCGGCTAAAATAGCGAAGGATATTGCCGCCGGGGCAGTGTTTTTCGCCTCTGGCAACGCTTTGATCGTAGCCTATCTTGTCTTTGGTAAACGCTACCTGGGCAATAACCTGATGCCGGTTATTTCCAAGATCAAAGAAGTCCCTGAATATATTATGTTCATTTCTTTGATCATAGTTTTTATTTTAGTGGTTATCGGCAAGGCCTATTTTGGCAAAGGCCGGCCATTGTGGGGTGGAATGCCCAGCGGCCACAGTGCCTTAGCCTTCACTGTTTGTACGGCCATTGCGCTTACCACTGAAAACAGTTTTATTACCTTGATGGTCTTTCTCCTGGCGTTCATGGTCGCGCATAGCCGGGTCCGGGCCAAGATCCATACCTGGTGGGAAGTAGCAGGCGGGGCGATCCTCGGCATGATCGTGACTCTTTTTATTTTCCGGATGATGAATCCATTTTAAGAAGCAGTCGCTAGTATCTAGTTTCTAGTCGCTAGTGAAAATAAATGCAATTCTGGTTTTTAACCAGAGACTAGCGACCAGAAACCAGGAACTGATTTTAGCGACCAGTGACCAGCGACCAGCGACCAGCGACCAGAAACTGATTTTAAGGAGTTCTATGATTATCAGTATTATTATATTAACTATTTTGATATTGGCCAGCTTCTTTTTCTCGGCTGCTGAAACTGCCTTGACCAGTCTGGACCGGTATAGGATAACGACCCTGATCGAGGAAAAGAAGGTCAAGGCCCTGCAGATGTGGATGGATCATCCTACTAAAATATTAGCGGCCATCTTAGTCGGTAATAACATCGTGAACCTGGCGGCCGCCGCTTTGACCACCTACCTGGCGGTCCATTTTTCCAGTAATTTACATTTATCCGGAGCTTGGGCGGCGGTCATTGCCACGGGACTGATAACTGTGGTTATTCTGATCCTGGGTGAAATTACACCAAAAACCTTGGCTAAGCGTATGCCTGATGTAGTGGCGGTATGGACGATTAAAGTATTAGTCATGATCCATTACCTGCTGGCTCCCTTGATCAAGGGCCTGATTTTTATCACCAATCCGCTGGTAAAATTCCTGGGCGGCAATATCAAGCAAGATAAGCTCTTTGATAAAGATGAAGAGATCCGGTTCCTGGTTTCAGAGGGAGTCCGCGAGGGAGTACTGGGAAAAGACCAGAAGGAAATGATCCATAGCGTGTTGGAATTTGGCGACAAAGTGGCGCGGGAGATAATGATCCCCCGGATCGATATGGAATGCGTAGATATCAACCTGGAAAAGGAAAAATTTATTGACTTGCTGGTAGAAACCGGCCATTCTCGCGTGCCGGTTTACAAAGACAACCTGGATAATATTATCGGCATCATCCATGTCAAGGATTTACTTAATGCCTGGCGCTGTAATGAGCTTATTGTCATCCAGGACCTCATCCGCACGGCTTATTTTGTGCCGGAGGCGCAGAAAGTGAACAGCCTGATGCGACAAATGCAGAAAGGCCGGCAGCATATGGCTATCGTGGTGGATGAATACGGTGTCCCCAGCGGCCTGATAACCATGGAAGACCTGGTAGAACAGATCGTCGGAGATATCCTGGATGAATATGATATTGAAGAGATAGGGATTGAACCATTGAGAGACGGTTCAGTGCAGATTGACGGCAAGATGAACATCTACGAAGTCAATGAGAAACTCAGAATTAACCTGCCCAGCGAGGATTTCAATACTGTCAGCGGATTTGTAGTAGATCTGCTGGGCCGGGTACCGCGCAAGGATGAGGAGATAAAATACAAGGACCTGAAATTTACCATAGTGGAAACCAATCGCCGGCGGATCATTACCTTGAAAGTGAAAAAAGAAACAGCCGAGGGGCCTAAGGTATGAACCCCGCCCTTCCTAGCAGATTTTAAGGAAGAGTCGGGCACATATAAACCTTATAATAATTATTGAAAAGTAGATTTGCCGCAGGGAGGAAGAGCGGGGTGAAGAAGCCATATAGTTTTTACCAGGATTTTGTCGGCAAGCCGATTATCAGCGCTGGCAGCATCAGCGTAGGCAAAGTGAAAGACCTGACCATCCAGATGGGTGAAGAGTTCCCGCCGGTAAAGCATTTGGTGGTCATTCCGCATAAAGGGAGACATAGATTTAACCTGTTTAAAGAGCAGAAATTACTGGTCATCTCCTGGGAAGATGTGGCTTGCCTTTCCAAAAAAGCGATCTATCTTAATGTTTTTATGGAGGAGATCATTTCTGGTGCCATTGAATCAAATGAGCTGTTTGTCTATCGGGATATTATGGATGAAGAGATCGTGGACCGGTATGGCAAACATCTATTCCGGGTCAATGATGTGGCCCTGCGTATCCAGCGGGGTAAGTTGCGCATCATTGGCGTACAAGCGGATATCAACAGCATGCTGCAGCGACTTGGCCCGGAGCGGGAGATATTCAAGATGGTCAATCTTTTCCGGCGCAAGATCGTGGAAAATATAATAATGTGGGACCATATCAAACAATACGACAAAAAAATGAAACATTTAAAATTAGATATCTCTAAGAAACTACTGAAATACCTGTATAACTTGTAAATTAGATATCCCCGCCCTTAAGCTTGGCGGGTCCGCCTCAGGCGGAAAAAATAAAATATCAAAATCACAATGAAGAATTTAAATATTTGATATGTGGTTTTGATTTTTGAAATTTGATTTTAAAATTGTTAAGAGGATTTTGTGGAACAGCCGGTCGCCCAAAAAAGTAGATGGTTGAGTTTCAAGATGAAGTTGGCCCTGTTCCTGGCAGTTATGGGGCCGGGAATTATTACGGCCAGTGTCGATAATGACGCCAATGGCATTGCCACATATTCCGTGGCCGGGGCTCATTATGGATATGGACTGCTCTGGTTATTGCCGCTTATTGCCGTGTGCCTTTACATGGTCCAGGAAATGTGCGCCAGAATGGGTATTGTTACCGGCAAAGGATTGGCTTCCCTGATCCGGGGGGCCTTTGGGTTCAGGATCACCTTCTTTGCCATGATCGTCCTGATCATCGCTAATCTGGCAAATACTGTCGGCGATTTTGCCGGAGTGGCAGCCAGCCTGGAAATATTTGGTATCAGCCGCTACGTTTCAGTGCCTTTGGCCGGATTTTTTGCCTGGTATTTGATCGTGAAAGGGACCTATAAGACGGTAGAGAAAATATTTCTCTTTGGATGTTTTTTGTATATTACCTATGTTATTTCCGGATTTATGGCCAAACCAGCCTGGGGTATAGCTTTAAAAAATATAGCCATTCCCACCCTTCAATTCAAGAAAGATTTTATTGTTCTGGCGGTAGCCGTTATCGGGACCACTATTGCTCCCTGGATGCAGTTTTACCAGCAGGCGGCAGTAGTGGATAAAAAACTAAAGATAAAAGATTATTTTTATGAAAAAGTAGATATTATATTCGGTACAGCAGTAACAAATATAGTGGCTTTTTTTATTATCGTAGCGTGTGCTTCTACTTTGTTCGTCCATAATATTCGGGTTGATACTGCGGCAGATGCTGCAGTAGCTCTGGCGCCACTGGCCGGCAAGTATGCGTCGGTGATGTTTGCCCTGGGGCTTCTTAATGCCGGTATTTTTTCGGTATGTATCATTCCGCTGTCCACTGCTTATGCGGTATGCGAGGCGTTTGGCTGGGAGCAGGGTGTGGACCGAACCTACAAGCAAGCTCCGGAATTTATTGGTATCTACACTGGTATGATCGTTATTGGCGGGGCGTTGATCCTCTGGCCCCAGGCACCCCTGATCAAGATCATGATCTTGTCCCAAGCTGTAAATGGGCTATTATTGCCTGTGATCATGATCTTTATGATGCTGCTGATAAATGATGCCAGAGTGATGGGTAAGTATGTTAACACCAAAATATATAACTGGATTGCCTGGATCATCACTGGTTTGCTGATATTGATGTCACTTATTCTTATTGTCGTCAGTTTTACAGGGTAAATGAAAATAGCGTTAAGCGTATAGCGTAGAGCGTATAGGGGAAACAAATGGAGTAATGACTATACGCTACCCGCTACCCGCTATACGCCGAGGTCAAAATGGGTTTTACTAAAACAGAAGCTATCGTCCTGCGCACCAAGGAATTGCGGGAGGCGGATTCGCTGATCACTCTCTATACCCGTAATTGGGGCAAAGTGCAGGTCGTGGCCAAAGGATTACGCAAGGTGAAAGCCAGATACGGGGCCAGCCTGGAGATATTTACCCATAACCAGGTGATGCTGTTTTCCAAGACTGATAGGGATATGGCCAAACTAACCGGCTGCCAGGTAGTGCACCCGTTCTATTCTTTAAGGGAGAGCTATTTTAAATACGGCATGGCTTCCTACCTGCTGGAGCTGGTTGACAAACTGAGTGGCTACCGGGAAGCGAACCAGGAGATATTCAACCTCTTAGGGAAAAGCTTTAGTTTGATGGATGCCGGCGTGCTGCAGACCCGGGAGAATTATCTTTCGCTCTGGAATTGGTTTGTGTTGAAAATCCTTGATTACAGCGGTTATAAAGTATCCCTGGAATATTGTATCCATTGCAAAGAAAAACCGGCTCTGAATAAACCAATAGTGTTTAGCTTAATAGATGGCGGTATCGTGTGCCGCGGTTGCCTGAAAAAAACAGATTATATTTTTGAGCTCAACCCGGAAGTTTGGGCTAAACTGCGCCTGCTGCAAAAAAGCGCACTGCCCCAATTAATGAGTATTGACTTGACGGTAGAAACCAGGCTGGCCATTAAGATAATACTCGAAAAATATGTGCAGTTCATTTGCGGGGACTCCTTTAACTGCCAGGAGTTCTTTTATGCAACAGCTAAAAGTTAACTTTGATAGCGAATCACGCGAATTAGAAGAGGCGAATTACTCGAATATTAAATATTAGAGGCATTAGCTGTCATTCGCGAAATTAGGGAGAGGTTTTTCATGAATTTTCAACAGATCGTCACTACGTTGCAGAAGTACTGGATGGAAAAAGGCTGCTTACTGGTCCAACCTTATGGCTTGGAAGTAGGCGCCGGGACATTTAATCCGGCTACGTTCCTCAGGGCGCTCGGCCCAGAACCTTGGGCGGTATGTTATGTGGAGCCAAGTCGTCGTCCGACAGACGGCCGCTATGGTGAAAATCCCAACCGCTTACAGCATTATTTCCAGTTCCAGGTAATTATTAAGCCGGCCCCGGAAAAGATCCAGGAGATGTATCTCGGCAGCCTTAAAACTTTGGGTGTTGCCCCAAAACAACATGATATCAGGTTCGTGGAAGATGATTGGGAATCGCCGACTCTCGGGGCCAGCGGTTTAGGCTGGGAAGTTTGGCTAGATGGCTTGGAAATAACCCAGTTCACCTATTTCCAGCAAGTGGGAGGGATCGAGCTTAATCCGATCACTGCGGAGATTACTTACGGACTGGAACGGATAGCTATGTACATCCAAAAAAAGAAGAATGTTTTTGACGTGGAATGGGGCAATGGGGTCTCTTATGGAGAGATCTATCACCAGAACGAAGTACAATATTCTAAGCATAATTTTGAGGCGGCGGATGTAAAAATGCTGTCCCGCCTTTTTGAACAATATGAAAAAGAATGCTTGCACTTGGCCGCAGCTAACCTGGTTTTGCCAGCATATGACTATGTGCTAAAATGTTCGCACACTTTTAATTTACTGGAAGCCAGGGGTGCGATCAGCGTTTCCGAACGGACCAATTATATTGCCCGGGTGCGTAACCTGGCTAAAAACTGCGCCGAAGGTTATGTAAAGTTACGGGAAGAGTTAGGGTATCCTTTATTAAAAAATAAAAAACAAAAAAGAACTAGCGACTAGAGACTAGCGACTAGAAACTGGAGTTCTTAATGGCTAAAGACTTTTTACTCGAGATCGGGACAGAAGAAATACCCGCAGGCTATATCAGCGAAGCTCTGCCCATGGTGGAGAAGGATTTCAGGTCATTTTTGGCCACGAGCAAAATTACCGTTGCCGACCTCAAGGTCTGGGGTACGCCGCGCCGTCTCGTAATAATAGCGCGCGGGCTAGCTGAAAAGCAACAGGACCAGAGGACAGAAATAACCGGCCCCCCCAAACAGGTGGCGTATGATGCTAACGGAAATCTAACCCCGGCCGGGATCGGATTTGCCAAGAAACAGAATATTAAGCCCCAGGCGTTGACTATTAAAAAGACTGAAAAAGGCGAATACCTGTGCGCTGTATTATCACAAAAAGGGCAGAACACGGATAAAATTATGGCTGCTTTCCTGCCCCAATTTATTACTTCCATCTACTTTCCTAAGACTATGCGCTGGGAACCCCGGCAGTTACGCTTTGCCCGGCCGGTGCGCTGGCTGCTATGCCTGTGGGGTAAACAGGTACTTAAGTTTAAACTGGGAGAATTATCAACTGGCAATAAGACCAAAGGGCATTTGATCTTGACCGGCAATAAAGAAATAACTATAAAAAATATCGCTCATTATGAAAAAAGCCTTAACCAGGTTAAGGTTATAGCAGATCCGGAAAAGAGAAAAGCCCGGATCAAGGCGGAACTGGCACGCGTGACGAAAGGTAAAGGCCAGCTTCATGAAGATGAGGCGTTGCTGGCAATCGTTACTAATTTGACCGAATATCCTACCGCTATCCTGGGCAAATTTGACCAGCGCTATCTTAACCTGCCGGCAGAAGTATTGATCACCTGCATGCGGCATCATCAGAAATATTTTACCCTGGTCGATAGCCAGGCCCGGCTCTTGCCTTATTTTGTCGGCATTTCCAATGGTGATCCTAAAGCCGCTGGTGTGATCAGGGAAGGTTATGAGCGGGTGCTTTCCGCCCGGTTAGAGGATGCAGCCTTCTTTTACAAGGTGGATACCGAGACTAACCTGGAAGAAAAAGTGGAAAAACTAAGAGGCGTGGTATTCCAGGAAAAATTGGGAAGTTTATACAGCAAAGTAGAACGGGTCATTAAATTAAGCGAGCTGATCGCCTCACAAATACCTTTCACCAGTTATAATTTAGCTGACGTTCAGCGGACGGCGTTGCTGTGCAAAGCTGACCTGGTAACGGAAATGGTGAAGGAGTTTCCCGAGCTTCAGGGTATTATCGGCCGGGAATACGCTCTCAAGTATAGTGAAAAAGAAGACGTTAGCCAGGGTATCTATGAACATTATTTGCCTCTCTCCGTAACCGGCCAGTTGCCGCGCACAACGAACGGAGCGATCGTCAGCATCGCCGATAAAATGGACACTATTGTCAGTGATTTTGCCATTGGTTTGATCCCGGATTCCGGTGGGGATCCTTATGGTTTGCGCCGCCAGGCCCAGGGCATCGTGCGTATCCTCATTGATAATCAGTGGAATTTCTCCCTGTTCGAGCTGATCGAGAAGACCATCAGGACACTCAAAGAGAGTGGTATAGAAGTGTCTAATACCGGGGAATTGCTTAATAGAGTTTGGAAATTCTTCCGGGAAAGAATGGAATATATTTTCGGGTATGAACCATATAAACTGGCCTATGATGAGATCGCGGCGGCTCTGGATGTGGGATATAGCGAAGTGTATAACACGCTCAAGAGGGCGCAGGCCCTGCATGAATTGCGCCCCTTGCCTGATTTTGAGCCTATCGCGGCTGGTTTTAAACGGGCCAACAATATCTTGAAACAAGCCCGGGACAAGAAACTGCTGGGTGAAGGCGAAAAATTGGAAGAAAGCCGGCTGGCGGAAGAAGCAGAGAGACAACTATATCGTAAATTCATAGAGGTCAAAGCTGAGGCAGAACAATATCTGGGAAAAGGGAACTATATCGAAGCTTTGCGACGCCTGGTGAGTTTACGCCCGGATATAGACACTTTCTTTAACAAAGTGATGGTGATGGTGGAAGACCGCCAGCTTATGACCAACCGCCTGATGCTGCTGAAAGAAATAGCCGGTCTGTTCCGGCGGATAGCGGATATTTCCAAGCTAGTGTCTTCTTAGAAACCACTTTACATTTCTTTAAAATTATGCTAAAAATTCAGTATCTAAACAGCAGAATAGAAGATTACAACTAATAGATAGCTGTAATTTTACCCCGATGTTCATCGGGGCGGCTTTTTTAATCGCTGCCTGCCTGCCGGTAGGCAGATCATCAACAATGTTCAATAAAAAAAGGAGGAAAAGAAGCAATGGCAACAAAAGGCAAAAAGTATGTTTATTTTTTCGGGGGCGGTAAGGGTGACGGTAATGAAAGCATGAAAAACCTGTTGGGTGGCAAAGGCGCTAACCTGGCAGAAATGGCCGGTCATCCTAAATTAAAACTCCCGGTACCTCCAGGATTCACTCTTACTACAGAAGTCTGCACTTATTACTATGATAATAAGCGGACCTATCCTAAAACTCTGGCTAAAGAAGTAGAAGCATCACTGGTCAGAATAGAAAAATTAATGGGCAAGAAATTCGGCGATCAGGAGAATCCGCTCCTGGTATCTGTCCGTTCAGGGGCCCGCAAATCAATGCCGGGGATGATGGAAACTGTCTTGAATGTCGGCTTAACCGAAAAAACCATCCCAGGCATGATCAAACAAACCAATGGTAACGAACGCTTTGTCTATGACGCTTACCGCCGCTTGATCATGATGTATTCTGATGTAGTCATGGAAAAAGCTGCTGGTATTGAGCCGAAAGGCGAAATGGGCATCCGGAAACAGTTGGAAGGACTGATGGCCGAGAAAAAACGGCAGAGAAGCGCTACCGCTGATACTGATCTTGATGCTAATGATCTTAAAGATCTTTGCCGCCAATACAAAGCTAAAATACAGGAAGTCCTGGGAAGCAGTTTCCCTGATGACCCGATGAAGCAATTATGGGGCGGCGTCGGCGCAGTTTTCGCTTCCTGGAACGGCAAGAGGGCGATCAGTTATCGCCGTATCGAGAGAATTCCCGATGAATGGGGCACGGCTGTTAATGTACAAGCAATGGTCTTTGGCAATATGGGTGATACCAGCGCCACTGGCGTAGCTTTTACCCGTGATCCTGGCAATGGCACCAATAAATTCTACGGGGAATACCTGGTAAATGCCCAGGGTGAAGATGTAGTTGCTGGTACACGCACTCCGGCGCCGATCAATGAGTACAGCCAAAGCGAGCATAATAAGGACCTGGTTATTTTAGCTAATGGTATGCCCAGAATATACAAAGAGCTGGATGATATCCAAAGAAGACTGGAAAAACATTATCATGATATGCTGGATATTGAGTTCACTATTGAAAAAGGCGTGCTGTATATGCTGCAATGCCGTATCGGCAAAAGAAATGGCCCGGCAGCAGTGAGAATGGCCGCTGATATGGTCAAAGAAAAATTAATCACCAAGGAGATCGCCGTTACCAGAGTGACCGCGGCCCAGCTTGATGAATTATTGCATCCGATCATCGATCCTAAAGCGGAAAAAACCTTCACGCCGCTGGTTAAAGGATTACCCGCCGGTCCGGGGGGAGCTAAGGGCATGATCGTCTTTAGTGCCGCGGAAGCGGTTAACTGGAACAAAGCCGGTAAAAAAGTGATCCTGGTGCGTGAAGAAACCAATCCGGAAGATGTGGAAGGGATGAGAGCAGCCCAGGCCATCTTGACTGCCAGGGGAGGGATGACTTCTCATGCGGCGTTGGTAGCCCGTGGTTGGGGTAAATGCTGTATCGTCGGTTGCGGGGCACTGCAAGTGGACCATCATGCCAAGACTATGACCGTCAGCGGCAAAACCCTCAAGGAAGGCGATTGGATCACTTTGAACGGGACCAAAGGTTATGTTTATGAAGGGCAGCTGCCGATGGTAGATGCCTCTGAAGAAAATGCTGTGCTCAATGAATTCCTGAAAGTTTGTGACTCAGTCAGGAAACTTAAGGTGAGAACCAATGCCGACACGCCTGAAGATGCGGCTAGAGCGCGCGCTTTTGGCGCCGAAGGTATTGGTTTATTCCGTACCGAGCACATGTTCTACGGTAAAAACAGCGAGCAGCCGCTTTTTAAGCTGCGCAAGATGATCGTTTCCAAGACTTTAGAGGAAAGAAAGGCAGCTTTAGCTGAACTCTTCCCTCATGTCAAGAATGATATCAAAGCGACGCTGGCAGCGATGGACGGATTACCGGTAACTATCCGGTTGCTGGACCCGCCATTACATGAATTTGTGCCTCATGAACAAGAAAAATTGCAGGAGTTGGCAACCAGTCTTAATATCAGTTTGGAAGAATTATCCAAACGCGCTTCAGTACTGCGCGAATCCAACCCCATGATGGGGCATCGCGGAGTCAGGCTGGGAGTCACCTATCCTGAAGTGACCGAAATGCAGGTGCGGGCGATATTTGAGTCAACGGCGGAATTACTGAAAGACGGCAAAAAGGTAATGCCGGAGATTATGATACCGGTGGTCAGCCTGGTAGCGGAAATTGTTAACCAGAAAGAGATTGTCAGTAGAGTTTACCAGGAAGTGCTGCAAAAATACGGTTTAAAGAAAATTGACCATTTAGTCGGCACCATGATCGAGATCCCCAGGGCCTGTATAGTCAGCGGCAAAATAGCGGAAGTCGCGCAATTCTTCTCCTATGGAACCAATGACCTGACGCAAATGAGCTTCGGTTTCTCGCGTGATGATATGGGCGGTTTCCTGCCGGATTATTTAGAAAAGAAGATCATGCCGGATGATCCGTTCCAGACCATTGACCAGGAAGGCGTTGGCGAATTAATTAAAATGAGCATAGAACGCGGCCGCAAAACCAAGAAAGACCTGAAAATCGGTATCTGCGGCGAACATGGCGGCGATGCGGAAAGCGTCAAGTTCTGTCATCGGGTGGGGATGAACTATGTCAGTTGTTCACCCTTCAGAGTACCCATAGCCAGACTGGCAGCGGCTCAGGCAGTAGTAGAAGGAAAGAGCAAAAAGAAATAACCCTTCGACAGGCTCAGGGTTATACTGAGCGTAGTCGA
>CAZFDO010000032.1:9277-13221 GCA_964517965.1 uncultured Clostridia bacterium | reverse complement strand
CGATGCATTATCGGGGGATTACACAGATTCGGGAAGGAAAGGGCATGACGGTTGTAACGAAAGAACTAAGTTTCTGGACCAAGGGTGAAACAGATATTATTGACATTACCACTGAAATCCAGGGGGAGTTATCAGATTCGAAGCCTAAAAATGGCATCGTGGTGTTATTTATTCCCGGCTCAACCGGAGCATTGATCACCATTGAGCATGAACCTGGTTTGGTCTCAGATTTTAAATCTTCCATGGAAAAATTATTTCCCCAGGGTATCGAGTATGCCCATAATATGCGCTGGCATGATGGCAATGGTCATGCTCATATTCGTTCATCAATGATCGGTTCTTCCATGACTATCCCATTTCAAAGTAGAAAATTGCTCTTGGGCACCTGGCAACAGATTGCCCTGGTAGATTTTGACTTACATCCTCGTTCCCGCAAAGTAATCATGCAGATAATCGGAGAATAAGTTGTGCAGGTAATTGCCGGCAGCGCCAAAGGCCGTAAACTCAAATCTCTCCCTGGACTGACTACCCGTCCCATTTTAGCCCGTATTAAAAAATCACTATTCGACATTATCCGTTTACCAGTTATTGAGGCCTGCTTTTTGGACCTATTTGCTGGCACTGGCGCGGTAGGTATAGAAGCGCTGAGCCGTGGCGCCAAATTAGCAGTATTTATTGAAAAGGATCCCAGTGCAGTAAAAATTATTCGGGATAATTTGCAGTTAACCCGCTTATCAGACCAAGGTCAGGTTCTGCCAGGCAATGTTTTTGACCAGTTAAAAGTACTGGGGCGGACTTATAATATTATTTTTGTCGGACCGCCCTACAAACTCGGCGTTACTAAAGATACCATCGCCTCTATTGATCAGTATCGGGTGCTGGCTGAGGACGGATTGGTAGTAGCCCAGCATCATTTCAAGGAACCCATGGATATTCGAGTTGGTGGATTATGGATGTACCGGCAAGAACGTTATGGCGATACGAGGCTTAGTTTCTATAAAAAAACAACTAAAGAATGAAGCTTTATTCGCGTAATTCGCTGTCATTCGCTTAATTCGTAATTAGGAGTTTACTATGAAGGTGTGGTTAGCTTGTAACCCGCAGAAAGAAAAGGCCATACAGGCGGTCAAAGAGCTAAAAAAATATTTTAGCAAAAGAAAAATTGCTGTGATGGCCGGGCAAAAACTTAAAAAGAACCTGGGCGCTAATGATCTCGTAGTGGCCTTGGGTGGAGACGGGACCTTGCTGCGGGTGGCCAGGGCAGTAGCCGGATGCAACGTACCGGTATTAGGTGTCAATCTCGGCGGTTTAGGGTTTTTAACTGAAGTGACCCTGCAAGAAGTGTACAAAACATTGGATAAAATATTGCAAGGCCATGTTTCTATCGAAAAACGGATGATGCTAAAAGCTGAAGTCTGGCGCGGGAAGAAAAAATTAGGTGAATGCCTGGCTCTAAATGATGTTGTAGTCAATGCCAGTAAAGAAGCCAGGGTGGTCAGCTTGGACCTGTCCATTGATAATAAGCCAGTGGCCAACTACATAGCCGATGGTTTGATCGTCTCTACACCAACTGGTTCTACCGCTTATACTTTGTCAGCGGGCGGGCCGATCGTATATCCAGATATGGAACTGATCATTGTGACTCCTATTTGCCCACATATGTTGACGCTGCGGCCTTTGATCGTTTCCGCTGAAAAAAGCATAACCATTTCCATGAAAACCGATCACCAGGTTGGCAATGTTACCATGGATGGGCAAGTGGCAGTGCCGGTTAAATTGAATGACGTGATAGTGGTAAAGAAAGCTGATGAAAAATTACTTTTGATCACCAGTCCATATAAGAATTATTTTGAAGTGCTAAGAACCAAGTTGAAATGGTCGGAGCGGGCATAAAAGCGGCAAATAGCGTATAGCGTATAGCAAAAGCATGGTAAATATTCATAAAACAATATAGTTTTTACCATAAGCTATAGGCCATATGCTATATGCGGTTTCGGAGTTACTATGTTGGAACAACTAAGTATTAAAAATTATGCGTTAATTGAAGACCTTCATATTAATTTTGATGAAGGTTTTAATGTTTTAACAGGCGAAACCGGGGCGGGGAAATCAATTATTGCCGGAGCGCTGGGGCTGATCCTGGGTGAGCGAGCGTCTGCCGGTATTATTCGCAAGGGAACTGAATCTTGTATCATTCGAGCTACCTTTGATGTATTAAAGAACAAACCTTTACAACACCTGCTAAAAGAACAAGGTATCGGTTTAGATGATACGATATTACTCTTGTGTAGGGAAGTAAGCGCTGCTGGTAAGAACCGGTGCTTAGCCAATGACCAGGTCATTACTCTAGCCATGCTGGAAAGTATCGGTAATTGCCTGGTAGACTTGCATGGACAGCATGAACACCAATCTCTTTTGCAGTCCAGGGAACAGTTGCAAATCTTAGATGATTTCGGCAGTTTAGTGGAACAAAGGAAAGAGGTTGGACTGGCCTATAATGACTTGCGGCAGTTAGAGTCGGAATTAGAAGAACTAGTCCATCATGACCAGGAACGAGATCATTTTATTGACTTGTACCAGTTCCAGATCAAAGAAATTCAGGCTGCTCATCTGGAACCTGGTGAAGATGAAACCCTGGGCCAGGAAATAAATTTGTTGGCCAATGCCGAAAAAATAGCGCTCTTGGTAAATGATGCGTATCAATGGCTGTATGAAGAAGAAGGTTCAACCCTGTCCCGATTGGCAAAAATAAAGCAAAACCTGCTCTCCTTGCAGGGATTTGATCAGAGCCTGCAGGCTACTTCTGCGCTGCTGGCTGAGAGTATCATTAATTTGGAGGAAATCAATTCCCGCCTGCGGGAATACAAAGATAAAGTTGTTTTTGACCCGGCCAAACTGGACCAGTTGATGGAACGTAAGGAATTGATAAACCGCTTGAAAAACAAATATGGGGCTACGGTCAAAGATATACTATCCTACAAGGATAAAATTGCTAAAGAAATGGAAAAATTGTCCCAGGCTGAAGAAAGCCGGGCCGGTTTAGCTAAGGCGATTGATCAAGCCAGGGGAAAAGCTATGGAAAAGGCTAAAAAGCTTTCTGTTGCACGCCAAAAAACAGCTATCAAATTGGAACAGGAAACGGCTAAGGAACTAAAAGATTTGGGATTACCTAAGATCAAATTCAAGATCAACCTGGTGCCGGAGCTGGATACTCAGGGAACCCCACTGCTGACCAGTACCGGGCTGGAAAAAGCTGATTATTTAATCAGTCCGAACATTGGTGAAGACTTGCAACCATTGGCCAAAATAGCTTCTGGCGGTGAAATGTCCAGGATAATGCTGGGATTAAAGTCAGTTTTAGCCCATTCTGATCAGATACCTACGTTGATTTTTGATGAAATTGACACTGGTATTGGGGGTAGTATGGCTGAAGTGGTAGGAAAAAAGATCAGAGCCCTGTCAGCTAAGCATCAGATAGTTTGCATAACCCACTGGCCTCAAATAGCTGGTTTTGCTGCCAATCACCTGCATGTTTCTAAGGAAGTTTTACAGAACCGGACTTATACCAGGATCCAACACCTTGAATCTAACGAACGGGTGAAAGAACTGGCCAGAATGCTGGGTGGAGAGACCCTCACCGACATCAGCCTGAAGCATGCCCAAGAACTCCTCCGCAATAGAACTGCAAGCTCTTAGCTCGTAGCTCATAGTAAAAAGATTGAAAACCTTTAAACTTCGAGCTTCGAGCTATGAACTTCGAGCTATTTTCGAGCTATTTTCATTTGACACCCACCCCAAAAACAGCTATAATATAGAAACAGTTTTCAGTCGCTAGTTTCTAGTCGCTAGTTTAAATACAGTCGCTCGTTGCTAGTTTCTGGTCTCTTGTTTTAATGGTTTTTGACTAGATACCAGGAACTAGCGACTAGAAGCTGATTTTAAAA
>CAZFDO010000032.1:6044-9267 GCA_964517965.1 uncultured Clostridia bacterium | reverse complement strand
ACTAGTGACCAGCGACTGCCTTTAACGGAGAATCTATGCCTAAAATCATCATTACTCAAAGCAAATGCAAGGGTTGTGAATTGTGCATTATAACCTGCCCTAAAAAGAACATTCGCTTGAGCCAGAAAATGAATAAAAAGGGTTTTCATTACATTGAAATAATTAACCCGGACAAGTGCAATGCTTGTGGCCTGTGTTATCAGGTTTGTCCTGATGTAGCGATAGAAATATGGAAGTAAAGTGGGTAACAGGATGACAGCGAAAAGATTAATGAAAGGCAATGAAGCATTGGGCGAAGGCGCCATACAAGCCGGCTGCGGCGCTTATTTTGGCTATCCTATTACTCCCCAGAACGAGCTAACCGAATATATGTCCCGTCGCATGCTGGAAGAAGAACGGGTTTTTATTCAGTCAGAAAGTGAACTGGCGGCTATCAATATGGTATTTGGCGCCAGTGTTGCCGGCGCCAGAGCCATGACCTCGTCTTCCTCACCCGGAGTCAGCCTGAAACAGGAAGGAATATCCTATATGGCTGGTTGTGAATTGCCCGGGCTGATAGTGAATGTCCAGCGTGGTGGTCCAGGGTTAGGCAATATTTCTGGATCGCAAGCAGACTACTTTCAAGCAGTAAAGGGTGGCGGCCATGGCGATTATCGGGTAATCGTGTTGACCCCGGGATCGGTACAGGAAATGTACGAAATGCCGGCCCTGGCTTTTGCTTTGAGCGAGCAATACCGTACTCCGGCGATGATCCTGACTGATGGGATACTGGCTCAGATTCAGGAACCAATGGAGATGGTGAAAGTTGATGCTGCCAGGCAAGGTGACCGGAGCTGGATACTCAATGGCTGCAAAGGACGGTCTCCACGAAAAATAAGGTCTTTATTAATGGAAGAAGGAGCTTTAGAAGCGCATAACCTGCACCTGCAGAAAAAATATACAGAGATCAAAAAGAAAGAACAAAGGTACCAGCTTATTAATGAACAGGCAGAGATCATGCTCGTGGCTTACGGCATTAGTGCGAGAGTTTGCTATACAGCGTTGCAGGAAGCCAATCGCAGAGGACTCAAAGTAGGTTTATTAAGACCTCTTACCGTCTGGCCATTCCCGGAAAAAATAATACAGGAACTGGCCCCGAAAGTGAAGGCTTTCCTAGTGATTGAACTAAGTGCCGGCCAGATGGTGGAAGATGTAAAACTGGCGGTCAATGGGAAAATCCCGGTTCATTTTTATGGCCGGGCTGGTGGCGGTTGTGTTACCCCTGAAGAAGTGATAAAGGAAATTGAAAAAATATGAAAAAATTATTTGGCAAACCGGAAAGCTTAACCGAAAATGACCATAAATATTGTTCCGGCTGCGGTCACGGTATTGTTCATCGCCTGGTCGCTGAGGTTATTGATGAGCTCGGGATCAGGGAAAAAACTATCGGCATTGCTCCGGTTGGATGTGCGGTATTTGCTTATGATTATTGGAATTTTGATGTTACCGAAGCTTCCCATGGCCGTCCGCCGGCAGTGGCTACCGGCATTAAAAGGGTCTTGCCGGACCGGGTAGTATTCACTTATCAGGGAGACGGCGACCTGGCGGCTATCGGTATGGCCGAAACTATTCATGCTGCCAACCGGGGAGAAAACATTACCGTGATTTTTATCAATAACGCTATCTATGGCATGACTACCGGCCAGATGGCGCCAACGAGTTTGCTGGGCATGAAAACTACCACTACACCGTTTGGCCGTGATGAAAAGATTGCCGGCTATCCCATAAAAGTAGGCGAATTACTGGCCACTTTGGAAGGGACCACGTATCTGGCCCGCTGCGCGGTGGATTCAGCCAAGCATGTGCTGGAAGCTAAGAAAGCCATTAAAAAAGCTTTTGAGATACAGTTGGCAGGACAGGGATATTCCCTGGTAGAAATATTATCACAGTGTCCGCCAAACTGGAAAATGTCGGTAGCAGAGTCATTGGAATATGTCCGGAAGGAAATGATGAAACAGTTCCCGCTCGGCGTGATTAAGGATAAAACTAAGACATCCTAAAGAGTCAGGATGTCTTGATTATCCTCTGCTGATTTGTCCTAAAAACAGGACAAATCAAAGACGCGAGGACAGGCACAGATTAGCAGGAGTAAAGGTATGAGAGAAGAATTGATCGTTGCTGGATTCGGCGGACAGGGAATCATGTTTACCGGGACATTACTATCGCAGGCCGCCATGATGGAGGGCAAATTTGTCACTTATTTCCCTTCCTACGGGGCGGAAGTGCGCGGCGGTACTGCGCATTGCAGCGTGATCATTGCTGATCTAGCCATTGGCAGTCCGGTAATAACCAATCCGGATAGCCTGCTCATTCTTAATAAGCCATCTTTGGACCGCTTTGGTCCACGCTTGAAAAAAGAAGGATTGCTGGTATTAAATTCTACCTTGATCGAGGATGAAACAGTTGTCAACTGTGCCCAGGTAGTACGTCTACCAGCTACAGATATTGCCGAGAACATCGGGCAGATCAGGGTAGCCAATATTGTGGCTTTAGGAAAATACCTGGCTATTAGAAAGATTGTCCGCCAGGAATCAATTTACCAGGCTTTGGAAGTGCTACTGGCCAAAAAAAAGAAAGAGCTGATAGAGGTGAACAAAAAAGCCTTGTTAGCCGGATATGAATATAAGTAAATATAAAGAGCCATGAACCCCGCTCTTCCTAAAAGTGAAATCAGGAAGATCCGGGGAGTAATAAAAATACTATTTTCTACTATTAGAGTGAATTGTAGAAACGAAAGGAAGGGCGGGGTGAAACTGCGTAAGGCGAAAATGAAAGATGTTAAAGATATTCAAAATATCATCAATACATTTGCCACCAACGGCGAAATGCTGCCTCGTGCTCTGAATGAATTGTATGAGAATATTCGTGATTTTTTTGTCATTGAGGACAAGGTCAAGATCGTGGCTTGCGGCGCTCTGCATGTTAACTGGGATAACCTGGCTGAAGTAAAAGCCTTTGCAGTCGCTAAAAGCCATCATCGTAAAGGCTTGGGGACTATGTTGCTTAAAGCCTGCCTCAAAGAAGCCAAAAACCTTGGTATTAAGAAAGTTTTTGCGCTTACCTATAAGCCAATTTTCTTTAAGAAGCATGGCTTTGGCGAGATAGACAAAATGCAGCTGCCGCACAAGATATGGAATGAATGTATCAAGTGCCCAAAGTTCCCTGATTGTGATGAAATATGCCT
>CAZFDO010000032.1:0-6034 GCA_964517965.1 uncultured Clostridia bacterium | reverse complement strand
TCTGACCAAGATCTATAAGAAAAGATATTTTCTTAAGCCGCGCTATAGCGTTGGCATAAAAAATTTAAACTTAGAGGTAGAAGAAGGCGAAACCTTTGGGTTACTGGGACTGAATGGTTCCGGTAAAACCACCACGATCAAGCTATTGCTCGGATTGCTATTTGCGGATAGCGGACAGGCTTTTATTTACAATCATAAAGTACCGGACCGTCAGGCCAGCAATTTGGTCGGGTATTTGCCTGAAGCTCCCTATTTCTACCGTTATCTCAGCGCTCAGGAAATAATTGATTTTTACGGTCGCCTGAGCGGGGTTCCCGAACAGGTCCGGCAGAAAAAAATAGACGAAATCCTGGAATTGGTAAACCTGACTAAAAATCGTCACAAAAGGCTAGGTGAGTATTCTAAAGGCATGCTCCAACGCGTGGGTATTGCCCAGGCTTTGATCCACGATCCGAAAATCCTGTTTTTTGATGAATTGATCACTGGCTTAGACCCGGTGGGGATAACAGAAATGCGGTCTTTGGTGTTGCGTTTAAAAGAGCGGAAGAAAACCATCTTCCTAAGTTCCCATATTATCAGTGAAATAGTGAAAGTATGCGACCGGGTAGGCATTATTAAAGAAGGAGAATTAGTGAAGATAGTTGACCTGAGGCAGTTAAAAAATAAGGATGCAGAGTTAGAAAAGATATTTTTGGATACGGTTATGCCGGCTGGACAGGAGGTAGGGTCATGAATGTACTGTCCATTGCTGAATATACGATAATGGAAAATATACGCAGTAAAATATTCTACATCTTGGCCTTGTTTATTATGATCATGATCGGTAGTTCCCTGGTTTTTTCTTCACTTTCACCTTTAACTGAAGCCCGGGTGATCACTGATATCGGCCTGGCCTGTATAGAGATATTTACCTTGATGACCGGTATTTTTGCCGCAGTAAATTTGGTTCTGCAGGAAATAGAGAATCGTACGATCTATCTGCTCATGACCCGTCCTTTGCGCCGCTGGGAATATATTGTCGGGCGTTACCTGGGAGTACTGGTAGTTTTATGTTTTAATATTGTCATAATGCTCAGTGTGCTGATGCTGTTGCTCAAAATGACCACTCACTGGCTGATCGATCCAATGTTTATTTGGAGTGCAGTAGCTATTTTTTTCAAGTTGATCATCATCGTGGCAGTAGCGCTGACCGCCAGCCTGGTGTTTACTTCCAGTATCACGGCTATGGCTTTCAGTTTTCTGGTCTGGATCATTGGCCATTTCTCCAGTGAATTGAAAATATTGGCTGATAAGGTCAGCGCGCCGGTGGCCAAAACCATGCTCTATCTGCTTTATTATATAGTGCCAAATTTTCAGATACTTAATTTAAAGGACAAATTAAATATTCCTGAAGGAATGCCGCTGGATGTGCTCTCTATGGCCTTGACCTATGGAGTAGTGTATGCCACGATCATGCTGATCATAGGTACTATGATTTTTGCCAAGAAGGAGTTCTAGTAATGAAATGGGGTATACTTAGTATTATCGTCTTGGGAGCAGTATTGTTTTCTTTGCAGACCACCATTGAGAACAGGTATATTTATCCATTTCCCACTTTATCGACCATGAAATACGTGGAAGATAATCCCTACCTGGAACTGGGAGGATTGTTCTTTGGTTTGCGCTCACTGGCGGCAGACATTGTTTGGGTTAAAACCCTGCAATACTACGGCGGTCCGAATGAAGGAGAGGGTATAGAAGAACATGCGCAGCATATTGAAGAAGAAGCGCAAGGAGACCATCATGATGAACATCATCATCATAACCTTCATGATTCTGATAATACCGCCTACCGAAGATTGTATTCTCTCTGCGCCCGGGCCATCTGGCTGGATCCGTATTTTATGCATGTGTATAATATCGGCAGCGCGGCCATTGGTTTTGTACAGGAGCGCTACGATGAAGCCTCTACCCTTTTGCAGGAAGGGGTAGTGTGGAATTATGATCCCAATAGCGTCCATTACTGGCGCATGAATTATGCCCTGGCAGCGTTGGGATATGAAAAAGTTAAAGATCATAAAAAAGCACTCTCTATCCTGGAGACAAATATCTATGAGAAAAATGGTGATTATGACAAGTCCTTTAAAATGTGGCAGTTTATCGGTAAGAAGTTTCCTGAGGTAGCAGGACAAGCTAAGAAGAAGATAGCCTCATTAGCTAAGAACCTTACTCCAGAAAAGTAAAAGGATGCTTAACAAAATATGAAAACACTGAAATTGCTGCTGGGCTTGATCATGCTCATGTTTAGTGTCGGTTATTTATTCCGTCCTGATTTGATCATTAAAATTAACGATTGGGGCCGTAGTTTTCTATTCAATGATAAATACATCATGGAACATCGCCGGAAAATAGGAGTATTTTTACTGATTCTGGCGTTTATTGCTGTTTATATGAGCGTTTCTTCAAAGTGAGCCCCGCCCTTCTATGATAGGGGGTCGGGATAGAGAACAGCGCAGCAGGTATATCAGTAGTTATGAATATTTCGTGGTTTGAGAGAAGAAGAGCGGGGTGAGGTTCAGGTGTTAGAATTAGGCAAACATTTAATAGCGAAGATTAGGGATAAATACAAACTGGACGGGGAAGTATTTATTTCCCAAAGCAAGGGTACGAGTATCGAGGTCACTGAAGGTTCCTGTGAAAAATTTAATCTGTTCCATGACCAGGGCATAGGGATCAGGGTCCTGAAAGATAAAAAATGGGGCTTATCATATACCACGGATGCACAGGTTGAAGCTGATGAATTAATTGGCTCTGCCGTGCATAATGCCGATTACAATATCCAGGATGAATACAACCTGCTCACCCCGGTTCGTCCGGCTGTATTTTCTTTTGAAGCGCTTAATATTTATGATGAATCAATCCGTCAATTAAATGCCGAGAATAAGCTGCAGATGATGCGCCGGCTGGAAAAAGAAGCGCTGGCTGCTGATAAACAGATCAGTAAAGTGCTGGCCGCGGCCTATACTGACAGCGAATTTACTCAGACCATTATCAATACCCAAGGCGTAGAGGTTCACTGGCAGGAGACATTATTCTCTGCGGTTTTAGAATTGAAGGCTGAGCAGGATACCAAGGTGCAAGTAGGCGGAGAGAGCCAAACGCGCCGCTTTTTCGGCGATCTGGATTTTGAAAAGCTGGTCAACAAGGCAGTCTTCAGGACCATCAGAATGCTCGGAGCGAAATCAGTGCCGACCCAGAAGATCCCCGTGGTTTTTGATCCTTATGTCGGCTGTGAATTTATGGCTCTGATCGCCGGTAGCGTAAGTGCCGATAATATCCAGCGCAAGAAATCTCCCCTGGTAGGAAAATTAAACACTAAAATAGCTGCCAGTCTGGTACAGATCATTGACGACGGTACCCTGCGCAGGGGTTTAGGATCCGGTCCTTATGATGATGAAGGTTTCCCTACGCAAAAGACTCAGATAGTACGCAATGGAGTGCTGGAAAAAATACTGTATGACAGTTATACCGCAGCCAGAGACAAAACAGTCAGTACCGGCAATGCCAGTCGCGGCTCTTTTATGGGGGCTCCGGGAGTCGGCGTTAATAATTTTTATCTGGAACAAGGGAAAACATCGCGGGAAGAGCTTTTAAAAAGCATCAAACAAGGATTGTATGTTATGGAAGTAATGGGGATGCATACTGCCGATCAAATTACCGGAGATTTCAGTGTAGGGGTCAGCGGTCTCTGGATTGAAAATGGGGTATTGACTTTCCCTGTGCAAGGCGTAGCGATGGCCGGCAATATCCTGGATATACTCCAGAATATTGAAATAGTCGGTGATGACCTAAAATTCTATGGTAATGTCGGCAGCCCGACTATTAAGATCAAGGAAATTATGATTAGCGGCAGCTAAAAACAGTCGCTAGTATCTAGTCGCTAGTTTAAATACAGTCGCTCGCTGCTAGTTTCTGGTCGCTAGTTTTAATGGTTTTTGACTAGATACTAGGCACTAGCAACTAGAAGCTGATTTTAAAACCAGCGACTAGCGACCAGCAACCAGCGACGGTTCTTAAGAGGTTTCTATGATTACCGGAAAGACCAAAATATGTGGCATATTCGGATACCCGATAGAGCATTCTTTATCGCCGCTAATGCATAATGCGGCTTTTAAGGCCTTAGGACTTGATTATTTGTATGTAGCTGTCAAAGTGGCTCCAGAGGACCTAGCCGCGGCAGTAAAAGCCATCCGGGCTATGCATCTGGCCGGGGTCAATATAACTATTCCGCATAAGGAAAAAGTCGTCCCTTTCCTGGATGATATAAGTCCGGAAGCTAAAGCTATCGGAGCGGTTAATACTATTGTTAATTGTGGCGGCCGGTTAGTTGGTGACAATACCGATGGGAAAGGATTCATTAAAAGCCTGACTGCAGAAAACAAGGTGAAGCTTGCCGGAAAAAAAGTATTATTGCTGGGCGGCGGTGGCGCCGGCCGGTCCATCGGAGTAAGTTTGTTAAAAAATAATATCCAGACTCTCTATCTTCATGATATAGATGCCTATAGAGCAGCGACCCTGGCGGCTGACCTGAGATCCATAAACACCAGGAATAAAGTGGTACAGATCGACCAGACAGGTCTACAGCAAGCCGTAAAAGAAGCTGATCTGCTAATTAATGCTACTCCAATAGGAATGAAAATCAGTGACCCTTGTGTGGTAAATCCGCGTTGGCTTCATCAGAAATTGTTTGTCTATGACATCGTTTATAATTGTGAAACAGCCTTGCTTAAGGAAGCTAAACGCAAAAAAATAAAATGCGCCAACGGCTTAGGAATGCTGGTAAACCAGGGAGCCATTTCCTTTGAACTATGGACCGGGAAAAAAGCGCCCATAGCGGTTATGCGCAAAGCTCTTACAGGAAAGAGGTAACGTATGTTGAGATTTTTAACAAGTGGTGAATCACACGGCAAAGCTTTAATGGCTATACTGGAAGGTATCCCGGCAGGTCTTGAGCTCAAAGAAGAAGACATCAACATAGAGCTGGGCCGGCGACAGGTTGGTTACGGCCGCGGGTCACGTATGCAAATAGAAAAAGACCGGGTTCAAATAGTTTCCGGGGTGCGCAACCGGTATACTATAGCTGCACCGATAGGGCTATTGATCGAGAATCGTGACTGGGAGAACTGGAAGGATAAGAAAATACCTCTGGTAACTTCTCCGCGTCCCGGGCATGCTGACCTGGCAGGAACTTTAAAATATGATTTTACGGATATCCGGAACGTCTTGGAGCGAGCCAGCGCCAGGGAAACTGCTGCTCGCGTGGCAGTGGGTGCTGTTTGCCGTAGACTACTGCAGGAGTTTAATATTTCTATTTTCAGCCGGACGATACAGATAGGCAAGATCAAAGATTCAAGCAAGTGGAATCTAGCAGCAAAAGAATGGGCTAAAATAGAAAATTCCCCGGTACGCTGTTTGGACAAAAAGGAAGAGGGCAAGATGATCAAACTGATCGATCAGGCCAAACAGGCCGGCGATACCTTAGGCGGCATAGTTGAAATAGCTGCTATTAACATCCCGGTTGGACTGGGCAGCTATATCCAGTGGGATACAAAATTAGATGGACGGTTGGCCCAGGCATTGATGAGCATTCAAGCTATAAAAGCAGTGGAAATCGGGTTAGGGACACGCGTGGCGGAATTGCCCGGCAGCCAGGTTCATGATGAGATATCCCTGGTAAAAGGAAAAGGGTTTGCGCATCGCACTAATCATGCCGGCGGTATTGAAGGTGGCATAAGCAATGGAGAAATGATTATTATGCGGGCCAGTATGAAGCCGATCGCCACGTTAATGAAACCGCTGCAGAGCGTTGATTTAAAGACCGGTAAAGCGACCAAGGCAACGGTAGAACGTTCAGATATATGTGCTGTGCCGGCGGCTGGAGTAATCGCTGAAAATGTGATCGCCTTTGAATTGGCCCGGGCTTTGCAGGAAAAATTTGGTGGTGATAGCCTGCGCGAAATGAAGAGGAATTACGGAGGGTATATCGGCCAAATTA
>CAZFDO010000031.1:4989-13269 GCA_964517965.1 uncultured Clostridia bacterium | reverse complement strand
CTGCAGGGCGTGGATTATCTTTCCACTAAAGTCAAAGCAGATGAACCGAATATTAGCTCGACTATTGATTATATGAAAGATGCGATCAGGCGGGCGGATAAGGTGATCGGGGATTTTCTGGATTTCTCCAGCATGTCACCCTTGGAGCTGGAAACAGCTGATTTGACGGCTGTTACCAATGATTCAATAGTGCTGGTGCATCATCAGCTGGAAGCTCATCACATTGAAGTAGCCAAAGAGTATCAGCCGGGGCTTCCCTTGGTCAAGCTCGATAAAAACAAGCTGACCCAGGTATTAGTGAATCTGATTTTAAATGCTGTCCAGGCGATGCCTGAAGGAGGTCGGATATCGGTCAAAGCTAGTCTCGAGCAAGTGACCGGGCCCGGCCAGGCTCATACCAACCTGGTTAAACTGGTAATTGAAGATAACGGGCCGGGGATGGCGGAAGATGATATAGCCCAGGCTTTTGATTTTTTCTTTACCACCAAACGCAGTAAAGGCAACATTGGCTTAGGGCTATCTACAGTTAAAACTATCATGGATATGCATGGCGGGGAAATAAAGCTGGAGAACAAAAAAGAGAGTAACGGGGTCAAAATAACCCTGATCCTGAAAGCGGAACAATAAAGGGGTAATAGACATGGCCAAAAGAACAATATTGATCATTGATGACGAGATCAGTTTTGCCGAGATGGTGAAGTTGAATTTGGAAGATACTGAGGATTTTGAGGTCAGGACAGAATACCAGGGTGTGGATGGAGTAAAATCAGCGATGGAATATGACCCTGACCTGATCCTGCTGGACATTATGCTGCCTGATAAAGATGGCTTTGATGTTCTCCGGGAACTCAAAGAGAACGAAAAGACCAAGGCCATACCGGTCATTATGCTGACGGCTTTAAAAAGCGATCCGGTCAAGTTCAAGGCGGTGACGCTCTATGCCGAGGAATTTATGGTAAAACCAGTTACCATGAGAATGCTAGTGGAAAAAATAGAATAAGTATTGGATTGGCGTATAGTAGAAAAAATGAGGAAAGAAAATAATACTTAAAGGGAACAAATGAGCTGGCCAATTGTCTAGATAAGTGTAAGAGACACTACCCTTGACACCGGACAGCAGGATAACGGTCAATCAGGAAAAAGGAGCTGGTATGCGTAAGAAATGTTTAGCCATGGTAATGTTTTTAGCTAGTTGTGCTTTACTCATCTTTTCAGGTATAGCCGGAGCCGAAGAAGCAGCAGTTATGGTCCAGAAGCAATCTATCGCTGTTTGCGGGATTGCGCCGGCCGGAGGCAATATCACCGGCAATGGCTATATTACCTATGAGGCCAGGAATGTGGATACTCTGTACGAACAGATAAAAGGTATCATGGCCAAGCATCAGGGAACAGTTAAGAATTTTAATATGAACAATAGTCCGGACATGAAGTATAAGAATCTTAGCCTGGAAGTGATCCTGGAGATACAAGATGCTCCTTCTTTTATGAATGATATCTCCAGCCTGAAAACAGTGAAGAGTCAAAATTATAATCAATACGCCCAGAGTGAAGGTAATATAGAATCCTTAAAGCAGGAATTGGCAGTGTTTAACGACCGGCTAAATAAAGCCGTGGCAGCAGCTAAGCCGGAGGTGGAAGTAATCAAGCTGATCGTCACTAAGATAACGGAGACAGAAAATAAGATCAGGTCGCTGGAAATGAACCAGCCCATGGTCAATAAAGCCAGGATAAATATTACCATCCAGCAAAAAGGATTTCCGGCAAATTACAACCCGAATATAAAAAATGATGTCTCCATAATACTGACGGTGATCATTGCGGGTATGGCGCTCGTTTTCTTCGCCCTGGGATTGTTCTCTCTAAAATTGATCAATAAGCTTAAAAAGAAAAAAACCGACAGCCAGATTTAGCCTCTTCAGTTAAAGCTAATAAAATTAATAAATTAACAGCACTAGGCATTGCCATAGTGCTGTTTTATTTGGTATAATAGATTTAATCAGAAAACTGGTTAATTTTGTTCTATAGCCTCACTGTCACGCTGCGCCGTTCCGAAAAACGCGTCGTTTTCCTCGGGCGACTGAAAACGCGCTCTTACTCGCTTGAGTTCTCCCGCCAGGCGGGAGGAAAAGAGTCCGTGCCAACTCAAGCATCCGTAGGTTTTCTACACGGCATCAGCGGCCGCGTTCGGCTTTGGGTAGAGTGACAGTTAACTGATTAGGGTTTGCAGAAAAAATACTGACGAAATAAATGGAGAATAGTATGGGCGATATATTTTTTGAGATACATTCAGGTAATCCCCGGGAAGGCCCGGGAGATTTTGAATCTACCCAGAGGGCTTTTTCAGTGATGAAAAACCTGCCGGGTAAGCCGGCTATATTGGATATTGGTTGCGGCCCGGGGAAACAGACTCTGGACCTGGCGCAGTTAACCAAAGGGAGTATTACGGCGGTTGATAATCACGCCCCTTACCTGGAACAGCTGAATAAGCTGATCAGCAGCCAGGGACTGCAAAAAAGAGTGAAAACAGTAAAAGCGGATATGTTCAGCCTCAACTTTAAACCCGGGTCTTTTGATGTACTCTGGTCCGAAGGAGCGATCTATTTCATGGGGTTTGAGCAAGGTTTGAGATCCTGGCAAAGATTATTGCGGCCTAAGGGCTATATCGCGGTGAGTGAATTAACCCGGCTGAAAGAGGATCCTCCGGAGGAAGCAAAACAATACTGGGAAGGGGCCTATCCCGCTATGCGCAACATCGCCGGGAATCTGGAAATAGTGGCGCAAGCTGGATATGCCATGCTGGAACATTTCACTTTGCCTGAAAAGTCCTGGTTAGAAGAGTATTACGGCCCGCTGCAAAAAAAAGTAGAGCTGCTCAAAGAAAAATACCGGCATGAGCCAGAGGCCCTGCAGGTACTGGCGGCGGAAGATATAGAAAGAAATTCCTATCAAAAGTATTCAAATTACTATGGCTATGTATTTTATATCATGAGAAAGGCTTAAGATAATACCCTATGAACAATAGCGGGCATAATAACAACA
This sequence comes from uncultured Clostridia bacterium, assembly GCA_964517965.1. Classification (GTDB taxonomy): domain Bacteria; phylum CAYTYR01; class UBA6262; order UBA6262; family UBA6262; genus UBA6262. The sequence continues at coordinate 10,230 of CAZFDO010000031.1, read as the reverse complement.
AAAATGTCGTATTGCTGATAACCACTTTAGGATCTTTCCTGACGCCGGCTTTGAGTGCTGCCTTAAATGTGGCTTTGCCTTCCATTGGCCGGGAATTTTCCGCTTCTGCAGCTTTGCTGGGTTGGGTTGCTTCGGCCTATCTCTTGACTGCGGCGATGCTCTTGATACCGATGGGCAAAGTAGCTGATACCTACGGCCGTAAAAGGGTGTTTTTAAGCGGCATAGGGATCTCTGTTTTGGCTTCGGTGCTGGCCATGAGAGCTGGCTCCATTAGCGTACTTATCTGCGCCCAGGTATTGCTGGCCATAGGTAGTGCGATGATCTTCAGTACCTGCGTAGCCATATTAATATCAGTGTTTTCTCCGGGTGAGCGGGGCGAAGTTCTGGGCATCAACGCGGCAGCAGTATATGCCGGATTGTCAGTCGGCCCTTTTGTCGGTGGGCTCCTGATAAAGCATTTTGGCTGGCGGAGCATTTACCTGGCTAATGTACCGGTGTACCTGCTGATCATAGCCCTGATATTCTGGAAGATGAAAGGTGAGTGGACCGAAGATAGTCATGGTGGTTTTGACTTTGCCGGGTCAGTTCTGCTGGGCTTGTCCATGGCGGCAGTGATGTTCGGCTTGTCAGTCGTACCTGAGCTCAAAGCTGTTGGGCTGATCATTGCGGGATTAGTTGGCGTGGTGCTATTTTACAGATGGGAGCTGAAGGTAAGTAATCCTATTTTGCAGATGCATCTTTTCCAGGATAATCCGGTATTCACTTTTTCCAACCTGGCCGCGCTGATAAATTATAGCGCTACCGCCGGGGTAGTATTCTTAATGAGCCTTTATTTACAGTATATCAAGGGATTGGACCCGGAAAGCGCCGGATTAGTATTAATTGCGCAGCCGGTGATCATGGCTGTATTTTCACCTATCGCCGGACGGATATCGGATAAAATAGAGCCTGGCGTGATCGCTTCTGTCGGTATGGCGGTCTTAACGGTCGGATTGGTGCTGCTGGCCTTTATCGGGCCGGAGACATCACTGGGATTTATCGTAGGAGTATTGGCTCTGTTTGGGCTTGGTTTTAGCTTATTCTCATCGCCAAATACCAACGCGGTGATGGGTTCGGTGGAGAAGAAATATTATGGCGTAGCCTCAGCCACTCTCGGGACTATGCGGTTGACCGGGCAAATGTTGAGTATTGGCTTGGCCATGCTGATATTTAACCAGCGCATCGGCAAAGTGCAGATCACCCCGGAACTGTATCCGCAATTCCTGTTGAGCATGAAGACTGCTTTTATGGTATTTGCCATATTGTGCTTCGCGGGAATATTTGCTTCGCTGGCCCGCGGGAAGATGCATGAGGGAAAGACTTGAGACTATATTAATTTCCCTTGTGTCTTTTATTTTTTTTATGGTATAATAATACTGATATGGTCAAAATTGATAATACTGTTTTAACGGATGTGCTCGTGGTAGGTGGCGGACCGGCAGGAATAATGGCCGCCGGACGGGCGGCAGAACTGGGCGCGAAAGTAATATTAATCGAGAAAACCTCTCAACTGGGAACCAAGCTCTTGATGACCGGCGGCGGCAGGTGCAATATTACCAATAATGCCGGATTGAAAGAGTTTATCCATGCGTTTGGCAAAAATGGCAAGTTTTTATACCGGGCGTTGACCGTGTTCTCAAACCAGGACCTGATCGAATTTTTCTCTACCCGCGGGGTGGAGATGCGCACCGATCCTGATGGTAAAGTCTTCCCGGCAGATGATAGCGCTGAAAGTATCTTAAAAGTATTGCGCAAATATATTATTGATAATAACGTATTTATCCTGCATAATACGGCAGTGGCCGGGATAGTATGCCAGAATGGCCAGGCCAGCGGTGTACGACTGGCTGATGGCCGTGTCCTGCAGAGCGGCAAAGTGATCGTAGCCACAGGCGGGATGTCTTACCCGAAAACTGGTTCTACCGGTGATGGGTATAAGCTGGCAGGAGAATGCGGGCATACGATTGTCCCGCTGCAGCCCGGACTGATCCCGCTGGAATCAGATGAAAAATTCATCCCGGAGCTGCTGGGTCTGGTACTTAAATATATTCTTATCTCCGTAGTTGTTGACGGCAAGGTGAAAGCAGCGCAGCAAGGAGATCTTTTATTCACCCATTTTGGCGTATCCGGTCCGGATGTGCTGATCTTAAGCAAAATAGCAGTGGATGCTTTAGCACAGGATAAAACTGTTGAGCTTTCGCTGCATTTGCTGCCGGAATATACTGCTCATGATTTTGAACGCTATCTGCAGGAAGAATTGGAGCTGCGCGGGGCGAAAACATTTTCACAGTACGTGAAAGATATTTTGCCTGATTCGTTCGCCCCGGTTTTTGTGCGCCGGTGCGCCGTGGCTCCGGATAAAAAATGCAGTATGATCAACCGGGAAGAACGGAAAATTATAGCGCAAAAATTTACTGATTTCAGGCTCCATATTACCAAATCGCGTCCGCTGGAAGAAGCGACGGTGACGCGGGGCGGAGTAGCTCTTAAAGAAATTGATCCCCAGACTATGGGATCCCGTAAAATAAGTGGTTTGTATTTTTGCGGTGAGCTGATAGATGTGGATGGCCAGACCGGCGGATATAATCTGCAGGAAGCATTGGCAACCGGATATCTGGCCGGGATGAATGCCGTTGAAAACAAAAGCAGCAGGACCATAAAAATGGAAAACAGGGAGAACCCGTGACTTTAAAATTTAAAGAATTCAATATTGGCGGATTAATCATTGACTTGCCGTTAGTGCAGGGAGGGATGGGGGTACGGGTATCCAATTCCTCATTGGTATCAGCCGTCTCTAATGAAGGAGCCTTAGGAGTGATCGCCGCGGTAGGACTCGGCGAAGAAGGCGATGTGCCAGGCACAAATTATGTTGAACGGTCGCGTGCCGCCCTGATTAAAAGTATCAGGGAAACCAGAAAACTGACCACCAAGCCATTTGGCGTAAATATCATGTGCGCCTTGGGTAATTATGATGATCTGGTCAATGCGGCCCAGGAAGAAAATGTTGATGTGATAATTTCCGGCGCCGGGTTGCCTTTGAAATTACCTGCTCTGGTCAAAAATAGCAAGACCAAGCTGGTACCGATCGTATCTTCCGGCCGGGCGACACAAATTATTTGCAACGCCTGGCAGAGAAGGTATAAACGGCTGCCGGATGCCATCGTGCTGGAAGGGCCCTTGGCCGGAGGGCATCTTGGTTATAGCCATGAAGAATTAGCTGATAATGAACATTTCAATCTGGATAAGATCCTGCAAGAAGTACTGGCTGTAGTAAAAGTATTTGAAACTGCAGAACACAAGATACCGGTGATAGCTGCCGGCGGTATTTTCGACGGCAAGGATATTGCCAGGGTGATGCATCTGGGAGCTAGCGCAGTGCAGATGGCTACACGGTTTGTGTGTACCCATGAATGTGATGTGTCGGAAGAATATAAGGAAGCATATTTAAAGGCCAAAGAAGAAGACATCATTATTATCCAGAGTCCGGTAGGAATGCCTGGCCGGGTGATCAATAATGAATTCGTCAAGAGAATAAATAGCGGGGAAAAGATGAATATCGGTTGTGTCTACCGGTGTTTGGTTACCTGTGACCCGAAAAAGGTAAATTACTGCATTGCTAAGGCACTGATCGCCGCGGCCCGGGGAAAAATGGACCAAGGGTTTGCCATGGCTGGCAGCAATGCCCATCGGATAAATAAAATAGTTTCAGTCAAGGAATTGATCGCGGAACTGGTAGCAGAAGCAAGGAACAGTTAAGAACCGTTGGTGGTTCGTCGTTCGTGGTTAGTCGAGTGGGAAAGTTAGAAGCTGAGATAATTTAGCAGGATAAAATAATATAATGATTAAAGTTGAGGAACTTTCTAAGTCGTTTGGCCGCCAGGATCTTTTTAAGGATTTAAGCTTTACGATCAGTCCGGGAGAGAAGATCGGGCTGGTAGGCAGGAATGGATACGGCAAGACCACTCTTTTGCAAATGCTGCTGGGACAAATAGAGCCTGATTCAGGCGATATTTCCATACCGCGTAATTACCGCATAGGTTATCTGCAACAACAAATACATTTCACTCAAGATACAGTAATCAAAGAAGCTTGCCTGGGCCTACGCGAAGATGTGTCCTTAAACAGCTGGAAGGTAGAAAAGGTGCTGGCTGGGCTAGGATTTGGCCAGGAGGACCTGCAGCGTCATCCTCAAGAATTCTCCGGCGGTTACCAGATCAGATTAAATCTGGCCAAAGTACTGGTTTCTGAGCCTGACCTATTACTGCTGGATGAACCAAACAATTACCTGGATATTATAGCCATCCGCTGGTTGATAAATTTTCTAAAAAATTGGAATAAAGAATTATTGCTGATCACCCATGACCGTTTATTTATGGATGAGGTAACAACGCATACCATGATCATCCACCGCCAGCGGGTACGTAAGGTTAAGGGCGGCACACATAAAGTTTACCAGCAGATCGCCCTGGAAGAAGCGGTGCATGAAAAGACCCGGCTGAATGATGAGAAGAAACGAAAACAGCTGGGCATCTTTATCAGCCGGTTCCGGGCCAAGGCCCGGCTGGGCGGATTAGTGCAGTCGCGGGTGAAAATGCTGGCAAAAATGGAAAAGCTGGAACAACTGGGTAAGATCGAGGACCTGGATTTTTCATTCCGGCCGGCGGATTTCCCGGCGGCTCAGATGCTGGCCGCGCATAATCTAACCTTTTCGTACAATCAGAGCGAACCCTGGCTGATGGACAAACTCTCTTTTAATATTGGCCGGAAAGAACGGATCTGCGTCATCGGCAAGAATGGCAAAGGAAAATCAACGCTGTTAAGGATAATTGCCGGCGAATTACCGCTCAGCGGCGGGATGATCAAACAGCATCCCATATTGAAAACCGCTTTTTTTGGCCAGACTAATTTATCACTACTCAACGAACAGAAAACCGTATTTGAAGAGATCATGAGCAGCGCTGCGGATCTCCTGCCCCAACAGGCGCGCAGTATTTGCGGGGCCATGATGTTTGGCGGCGATCTGGCGCTAAAACAAGTAGCCGTGTTGTCCGGAGGCGAAAGAAGCAGGTTACTGCTGGGAAAATTGCTGGCTACTCCGAGCCATTTGCTGTTGCTGGATGAACCCACTAACCATCTGGACCTGGAATCCTGTGAATCATTGCTGGAGGCCATTGAGAATTTTCCCGGGTCGGTAATGATGGT
>CAZFDO010000031.1:0-4979 GCA_964517965.1 uncultured Clostridia bacterium | reverse complement strand
CGCATAATGAACTGTATCTGCACAGGCTGGCCACACGATTGATCGTATTTGACCGTGGCCAGGCGAAGGTCTTTGAAGGTAACTATCAGGACTTTTTAGATAAGGTCGGCTGGGAGAATGAAGAAGAGGAAAAGCCGTTCGTGGTTCGTGGTTCACGGTTCGTAGAAAAAACAAAACAAGAGGATAAAAAATCCTTAAAGCTGAAAAAAGCAACGTTGGTGCAGGAAAAATCACAGGTGCTCCGGCCGCTGGAACAGGAAATGAAACAATTGGAAACAGCTATCGCGGCATTAGAAAAAGAACTGCATGAATGCACAGAAGCATTGATCCAAGCGTCAACCACCGGAAACGGCGTCGCCATTACTGCACTATCCCGGCAGTCACACCGCTTGCGGCCGGAGATCGAAGGATATTACCACCGTCTGGATAAAGTGCTGGCGCTGTATGAAAACAAAAGCACCGAATATAAAAATAAATTGGAAAAGTTTCAGGGAAATTAAGTTAAAGGAGGGATTATGGACAAATTAAAACTGCTTAAAATAATCAACCCTGTCTTGGGAATTTCATTAATATTGCAAGCGATAGCAGTAACGGCGATGATATTGGATGTTGCACCGCGCTGGTTATTTAAACTGCATAAGCTTAACGGCGCGATTTTTATCATCATAGCTATTTTTCATGTAACGCTTAATTGGGGCTGGATCAAGGCAAATTTCATGAAAAAGAAGGAAAATATTTAGCAGGTAAAAGCCAGGAGAAAATATGTCCAATAAATCCGTGTATATTTTATTTATTACTATCGGTTCAATAGCCGGAGGATATCTCCCGAGCTTATGGGGAGGCAGTATGCTTTCCTTTACGGGATTTTTTTTAAGTGCCATTGGTTCCATCATCGGGTTCTGGGTGGCTTATCGGATAATGAATTGAAAATATATCAACAAAATACCGAAGGGATTAACTTGTGAAAAAAGTAGCGATCATCGGATCAGGTATCGGCGGATTAGTAACCGGAAATCTGCTGGCCCAAAAGGGCTACCAGGTCACGATCTTTGAGTCACACAGCGCTCTTGGAGGATACACCGCCGGGTTCTGGCGGGATGGTTATTACTTTGAAAGCGGGACTTTTTCTTTTGAGGCTTCGGAGTTAGTTTTTAAAGTAATGGAAAAAATTGGGGTAAGAGATAAGATCGATTTCATTCAGCAGAAGACCCGGATGATGTCAGAGAATTTTGATGCTGTCCCGGAAACCTATTATGAATTGAAGGAGATGTTGTATCAGGCTTATCCTGCGGAACAGGAAAGACTAGGCCAGTTTTTTGCGGAAGTGGACAAACTGGTTACAGCGACCAGGCCTTTTATGACTAAATCCAACGTGTGGGCTAAGATAACCTCCGGCCTGCAAATGCCACTTCTATACAAGAAATATATGAACATGCCTATAAGCCAATTCGTAGAGAAATATTTTGAAAAAGATTCCAAGCTGTATCGCCATTGGGTAGGCATGGTTTATCCGGAAATGAGCGCTTTAATGATCGGCGGAGCCATTATTTCCTTTCTAGAGGATTATTGGACAGTCAAGGGCGGCATGCAGTCATGGGCGGATGTCCTGGCCGATAATTTCAAAAAACTTGGCGGTGTAATAAAGCTTAATACCTATATAGATAAAATAATTACGGCTGATGGCCGAGCGACTGGTGTCGCAAGCAGGCAGGAAGTGTTTGCCGCTGATCAGGTCATCTCTGCCTGTGATTATAAACAGACCATGCTTAAACTGCTGGATAACCAGTCATTACTGCCGGCAGAGCTAAGGCGCCGGATCGAAAGGTCAGCGGTCAGTGAAAGTTTTGTGATGGTTTATTTAGGATTGAAAATAAGCAATGAAAAACTGCTGGAAATAATGCAGGTCCCGCATATTTCTTTTTTTGACGAGAAACATGGCCTGGATATTACCGATGATGATGACGAGCATTTCTTTGAGAAGAATTCCATCGGGATGTATTCGCCGTCAATATTGGATTGGAAACTTTCACCGGATAACCGGTCAACGCTCATGATCGCCGCGCTGGCTCCTCCTGACTGGATGGATAACTGGGGAAGCGGGGATAAACAAAAATACAGAGTGTTAAAAGAGTTAGCGAAAAAATCCATGATCAGTAAAGCGGAAAAAATAATACCCGGCCTGAGAGGGATGATCGAATATGAGGATGCTGCTACGCCGCTGACCTATGAACGCTATACTCATAATACCAGCGGGGCTACTTCAGCCTGGAGCTGGAACCCGGAAAAGAAATTTTACGCGAGTATAATGCAAACGCAGGTAGAGACCCCGGTACAAAACCTGTATATTGGCTCTTGCTGGGCCAGCCAGATGGGTGGTGTCCCGGGCGCGATCGGCGCCGCTGTCAAATGCGCTAAAAAAATAGGATAGGGAATTTAAGGTATAGCCTCCGCAGGGAACCAGGTGTCAATTTGCGAAATTGACAGTAGCGGTCTACTAGATTCAAGTTTCAGGGGCTGACCCCATTGCTTTATGAATAGCGCCAATGAACTGGGAGTGAAGACAATAGAAAGATTAACGGTTGAGGGAATATAGATGGAAGCTGCGGAATTTGTTTTAAGTAATATCCGGAAGGATGTTGAAAAAACTCCGGCGGTGGTAGCCAATACTATAGAACTGTTAAAAGGCGGAGCCACTATTCCGTTTATCGCCAGGTACCGCAAGGAACAGACCGGGGGGATGGATGAGACGGTCATTCGTAAGATAGCAGAACGGTTAGAATACTACCAGCAACTACAGGAGCGCAAGGAAAGTATTCTTAAGAGTATTGAAGCTCAGGGGAAGCTGACTGAGGACCTGAAAAAGCAAATAGTAGAATGTACAGACAGGGCAGTCCTTGAAGACATTTACCTGCCATACAAGCCGAAACACAAGACCCGGGCCAGCGTAGCTAAAGAAAAAGGCTTGGAACCCCTGGCAGATATAATGATGACCGAGAAGCCGGGGCCCAAGAGCAAGGAAGAACTGGTCTCTCCGTTCATCGATGCGGAAAAAGGTGTAGAGTCTTTCGAGAAGGCCGTCACAGGGGCCCAAGATATCATGGCAGAGCGGATATCCGATGATGCCGGTATCAGAGGCTGGGTCAGGACAATTACCGCCAATAAAGGCATCCTGAAGTCTATAGTGATGCCTGATTTTAAAGATGTTCAAACCAAGTACAATAATTATTATGACATTTCCGAACCACTCAAGACAGTTCCTTCTCACCGCATCCTGGCTATTCGCCGGGGAAATAAAGAAGATATTCTGCACTGGAAAATTCAGGTTGATGCAGAATATATTGTCACGCGGATAGGGGAAATGACCCTAAATAAGCAGGAGCTGTTTTTTAAGGAGGAGCTATTAGCCGCGGTGCAGGATAGTTACGATCGCCTGATATCAACATCCATTGCCGTGGAAGTATTCATGGCGGCACTGGAAAAAGCAGGGACCGAAGCTATAGAAGTATTCTCCATTAACCTGCGCAATCTCCTGCTCGCACCGCCGGCCGGGTCCAAGGGTATCATAGGCATTGATCCGGGATTCCGCACCGGCTGTAAGGTAGCGGTCGTGGATGAGATGGGCGATTTTAAAGAATTCAGGACTATCTATCCAACCGAACCAAAGAATGACCTGGCTGGTTCTGAAATGATCTTGCTGGAATTGATCAAAAAATATAAACCTGAACTGATAGCGATAGGTAATGGTACCGGCTCTAAAGAAACAGATCAGTTCGTCAAAGGAATGCTGAAGAAGAATAAACTGAAAATTCACAGTATGGTAGTGAGTGAGTCTGGAGCTTCTGTATATTCAGCGTCGGAGCTGGCAGGAAAAGAATATCCGGATCTGGATTTGACAGCCAGAGGAGCGATCAGTATAGCCCATCGCCTGCAGGATCCGTTGGCAGAGTTGGTTAAGATCGATCCGAAATCCATCGGCGTGGGCCAGTATCAGCATGATGTGAATCAGAAAGAGCTGAAGAAGTCCCTGGGCCTGACCGTGGAATCCTGCGTGAACTTTGTGGGCGTTGACCTGAATACTGCCTCAGGCGAATTGCTAAAATATGTCTCCGGCATAGGGCCGCAGATAGCAGATAATATCGTGAAATACAGAACCGAGAACGGGAAGTTCAAAAGCAGGAAAGAACTGAAGGAAGTGCCGAAGCTCGGGCCGAAAGCTTTTGAGCAGTGCGCTGGCTTCCTAAAGGTTCCTGATTCTAAGAATCCCCTGGATAATTCCACTATTCACCCAGAGTCTTATTATGTGGCAGATAAAATAGCTAAGGACTTGGGAGTGAAGGTTAAGGACCTGATCGGCAATAATGAACTTATAGAAAAGATCAAGCCGGAGAATTACACGCAGGAAGCCGGAGCTATGACGCTCCAGGATATTCTTGCGGAGCTGAGCAAGCCGGGCAGGGATCCGCGTAAGGAATTCAAAAGCGTGGAATTTTCCTCGGAGATAAATGATATCAAAGACTTGACGGTTGGTATGGTCATGACCGGGAATGTGACCAATGTGACCAATTTCGGTGCCTTTGTGGATATCGGGGTGCACCAGGACGGGCTGATCCATATTTCCCAGTTATCCGATAAATTCGTGAAAACTCCTTATGATATTGTTTCAGTCGGTGACACGGTGACAGTAGAAGTGTTGTCCGTAGATGTAGAGAGAAAAAGAATTGGCATTAAAAAACTAAATACCTGAAGTGAACAAAAATTGACAGTTACCTGGCGATGTCTCCAGAAATGCAGCAAAGATTAACCGGAAGCCACCTTCCAGGAGGCCCCTGGAGTGCGTGGCCACCTCGAAGGTGTAGTTTAATAAGGATTGGATTAACGATGGATCTTATAGTCACTCATATGAATGCAGATTTTGACGCGCTGGCGAGCTGCCTGGCGGCGAAGAAACTTTATCCCCAGGCAGAAGTAGTCTTGCCGGG
>CAZFDO010000030.1:0-13398 GCA_964517965.1 uncultured Clostridia bacterium | reverse complement strand
GGCTTATTAAGGATGTCTTTTTTTATCTTGAAATTAATAAAACGATATGCTATCATAAAAAAATAATATATTACGAAATCTAATTCCGAAAGAGAGGTATTTTTCTTTGCGTAAATCCATCATTGCCGGTAACTGGAAAATGTATAAAATTACCCCGGAGGCTAAGGTTTTAGTCGAAGGGTTAAAAATCCGGGTAGGCACACTGAACGACCGGGAAGTAGTCGTCTGCCCACCCTATACCAGCTTGGCCATTGTTGCGGAATCACTTCAGGGGTCAACCATAAAAATCGGAGCCCAGAATATGTACTGGGAAGACAAAGGAGCTTTTACTGGAGAAATTGCTCCGGGAATGCTAAAAGATGCCGGCTGCGTTTATGTTATTATCGGCCACTCTGAACGGCGTCAATACTTTGGAGAAACTGATGAAACGGTCAATAAGAAAATGAAAAAAGCTTTTTCGTCAGGGTTGTTGCCCATAGTCTGTATCGGCGAAACACTGGCTGAAAGAGAAGGGGATAAGACCTTCCAGGTGCTGGAGCGTCAGGTGCGCGAAGGGATAAGCGGCCTGAACAATGAAGAAGCTAGTAAAATGGTCGTAGCTTATGAACCGGTCTGGGCTATTGGTACCGGTAAAACCGCTACTCCACAGCAAGCCGAGGAAGCGCATAAATTTATCCGCCAGAAATTAGGAGAAATATATTCCCCGGCCATTGCCGAAGAAATCAGGATCCTGTACGGCGGCAGTGTCAAGCCGGATAATTGTAAGGAGTTGATGGGCCTGGAAAATATAGACGGGGCTTTAGTCGGCGGAGCCAGCTTGGAAGTTGAATCATTCAGTAAAATAGTAAACTATTAATAGCTAACTTATATTAGGAGTAGAGTATGATAATTGCCATCGGCAGTGACCATGGCGGGGTAGAGCTAAAGGAAAAAATCAAGGCTTACCTGCAGGCTACCGGCCATGAGGTAAGAGACTTAGGAACCAACAGCAAAGACAGTGTCGACTATCCTGATATTGCTTTAAGCGTGGCGGAAGAAGTGTCGCAAGGCCAGGCCGGCCGGGGAATATTATTATGCAAAACCGGTATCGGGATGTGTATTGCCGCTAATAAAGTCCCGCGGGTTCGAGCTGCCCTCTGTTGTCAGGCGGAGCAGGCTAAATTAGCCAGTGAACACAATCAGGCTAATGTGCTATGTTTAAGCGGTATGACTGGCGAACAAGAAGCAGAGACGATGATAAAGAACTGGTTAGAAACGCCCTTTGGCTGGGAAAGGCACTTAAAGCGCATAAACAAGATAGCGGAAATTGAAAAAAAATATATGAAGGAATAGAGGATCGTCTGTGGCTATGGATTTCGACCAAAAGTTAGCCCAGATTATTGATTACGCTGTACTCAAAGCTGATACGGCGAGTGATGATGTTGACCGGGCCTGTCAAGAGGCCATGAAATATCATTTTGCGGCGGTTTGCGTTAATCCCAGTTATGTGCTATTAGCAGCGAAACTGCTGCACGGCAGCGGCGTGAAAGTTTGCGCTGTGGTCGGGTTTCCGCTCGGAGCCAGTATTTCAACCGTAAAAGCGATCGAAGCCCGCAATGCCCTGCTTAACGGGGCTGATGAGATTGATATGGTCCTAAATATCGGGGCGCTTAAATCAGGCGAGTCTGAGCTGGTTGATGAAGAAGTGCAGATGGTCCGCAATGTCACCGAAGGGCACGTGCTGAAAGTGATCCTGGAAACCTGTTTATTAACGCGGGAAGAAAAAGTAAGAGCCTGTGAGATCGCCATCAGCCGGGGGGTTAATTTTATTAAAACATCTACCGGATTCAGCAAGAGCGGAGCAACGATAGAAGATATTAAGCTGATCCGTAAGGTAGTAGGCATAGAAATGGGCGTCAAGGCCAGCGGCGGGATCGAAACCGCGGAGCAAGCCTATGTCCTGCTGGAAGCTGGAGCCACGCGTATCGGTACCAGTCGAGCTGTAGAAATTGTTTCCGGAGATAAAAAGAGATGAGTGAAAGGGGTTCCTATGAATGTTAACGATCTCCTGCAACTGATGGTCAAGCGTAATATTTCGGATATTCATTTTAAGGCTGGCAGCCCTCCCATGCTCCGGTTCAACGGTAAGCTGATGGCCGCTGAATCAAGTCCTTTAACCGGGGAGCACGTGGAACAAATGGCCTACAGCCTGATGAATGAGAAACAACAGAAGAAATTCGAAAAAGATGACGAACTGGACCTTGGTTATGAAGTAGAAGGAGTATCCCGTTTCCGGGTCAACTTATACCGGCAAAAAGGCGGTATTGCTTTAAGCCTGCGGGTAATTCCACCTTCGCCAAAAACATTTGAAGAACTGAATCTGCCTAATGAAACCATGCGCAAGCTGACCAGCCATAATCGCGGACTTATTTTAATTGCCGGTATCACCGGCGCCGGTAAGACCACAACACTTAATACCATGATCGATTTTATCAATTCCACCCGCCGTTCCAATATCATCACCATTGAAGATCCGGTCGAATTCTATCATAACGATAAAATGAGTACTGTTAGCCAGCGTGAAGTTGGCACTGACACAAAATCATTCGGACAGGCGCTGAAACATGTATTGCGCCAAGACCCGGATGTCATAGTGATCGGGGAAATGAGAGATTTCGAAACTGTTAATGCCGCTATCATGGGAGGAGAAACCGGGCATTTGGTCATATCCACTGTCCATACCATTGATGCCGTGCATACAGTGAACCGCATCGTGGATATGTATTCTCCGCACCAGCAGGCCCAGATCAGAATGACGCTAAGCCAGATCCTCAGAGGTATCATTGCTCAGCGGCTGATCCCGCGGGTAGACCAGGAAGGCCGGATACCGGCGATAGAGATACTTACTGTTACTCCGTTTGTCCGTAAATTGATCGCTGAAGGCAAGGATGTCGGTATTTATACGGCGATGCAGCAGGGAACTTTTTACGGGATGCAGTCTTTCGACCAATCGCTACTGAATTTGTACAAGGAAGGCAAGATTTCCCTGGAAGAAGCCCTGGATAATGCTACCAACCCGGATGAATTAATGTTGAGCGTCAGAGGTATTTACACTGGGGTTGATGAAAATAATAATCAAGGCAAAAGGGAACGATAATGATTACCCGCTGGAAAATAGAATCTTATTTTGACGATAAGAACCAGGACCGCTACCTGGTATCTGTTAATGGAGAACGGGATGATGTTTTCCGGATAGTGAGCAAATTTGAAAAAGTTTGCCAGCCGCCCTTTCCGCTCAAAGCTTCCCACGGGGATTATAATTGGGGTTTCTATCTCAATACCTCCAGTAAAGAAACCCGCCTGGAAATAGAGAAATTTATGAAACGGCTTTCCGTTGCCGAAGCCGCGGAATTACCAGGCGCTAAGAAAAAAGCCGTAGATCCGGAAAGAGTTGACGCTTTAGCTAAAGAAATAGGCGGGGTCATTAAAGACCTGGCTGCTCATGGTATTAGTAAAGCCGAAGCCCAGGAAGCGCTCAAACGTAAAAATATTGTCCTGCCCGGAGATATTAAAATACCCGGATTCCAGGCAGAAGAATCTATTCCCCTGGAAATAGGACGGATCAGGCCGATGTATCTGCAGCAGGAACAAGACTTGCCGGAAGAGCTGCTGGTCCCGCAGGAAAATCTGGTCCGGGTAGGTGTTTTATATCCCGAAGGAGAACAAGAAAAAGTAGCCGTATTTCTCGCTGGCTTAACTGATGTTTTAAAAGCAGTGAAGCATCATCCTTTCAGCCTGGAGAAGGTATTTGAAGATAATTTTTTACCGCAAGCCCAGTTGGACCTGGGTAATCTGGTAGAGATTTATCAGGATTTCAAAATCGAAGCGTTATTGGTATTTATTCCCAATTACCAGGTTTTCCCTGAAGCCAAGAACCTGGTTGAAATATTGAAAAAGCTGCCCAAGAAAAGAAAAGTACTGATCAAGGCTATCTCCTTGAAAAAGATGGCCTCCAGGGCCACTTTTGTAGCGTTAGTAGTAGATATAGCTTTGTTTAAAGGACGGGGAATCGGGGATTTTCAAGATTGAAACAGACTAATCTTTATTCCTGGCACCGGCAACATCATGCCCGATTGATTGAATTTGGCGGCTGGCTGATGCCGGTACAATATAGCGGTATCATTGAAGAATATTGGGCCGTGCGGCAGAAAGCCGGGCTGTTTGATATTTGCCATATGGGCGAAGTAACAGTTACCGGTGAGCAGGCAGAAGAGTTTTTGCAGCGAGTGATGACTAATGATGTGTCTTTAATGGCGCCGGGAGATTGTCTTTACAGCGTCATGTGCTATGATCATGGTGGAGTAGTTGACGACCTGATCATCTATAAGCTTGGCCGGCAAAATTATCTGTTAGTGGTAAATGCTGCTAATACGGAAAAAGACTACCAGCACCTGACTGCGCAAAAAAACAATTATATCGTCACCTTGAATAATATTTCCAAAAGCACCTCCTTTATTTCACTACAAGGTCCTGAGGCCAGGATTATCCTGGAAAAACTTGCCGGACCAGAGATCACCAAGCTGGATTATTTACATTTCGCTCCGGGGCTGATCGGGGGGGTTCCGGTGACTGTCTCCCGTACCGGTTATACCGGGGAATTAGGATACGAGATATTTTATTTTGCAGCCACAGAAACAGAGCAAGATACGGAAAAGATCTGGCAGCAGTTAATTGATCAAGGGGCTTTCCCTTGCGGATTGGGAGCGCGGGATATTCTAAGGCTGGAAATGAAGTATCCTCTTTATGGCCAGGATATCGACCAGACAACCAACCCCCTGGATGCGGGGCTCGGCTGGGCGGTAAAATTAGGGACCAAAGATTTCGTCGGCGAACCCATATTGTCAAAAATTAAGCAAACCAGCCTGTCCCGTAAACTGGTTGGCTTGGAAATGGGCAGCCGTCAGGTGCCGCGGCAGGGGTTTCTTATTTTTGACCAAACCGGAAAAAATGCAGGAGTAATCACCAGCGGTACATTTTCTCCGGCGCTGGCAAAAAGCATTGCCTTAGGATATGTCCCGTTAGGCCTGGCCGGGAGCGGCACTGTTTTGAGCGTGGAGATCAGGGGAGAAAAGTATCCGGCTGCAGTTGTGAAAACACCTTTTGTGCCCAGCCACGTTAGAGATTAAAACGCAGATAGCGTATGGCAATAAACAAGAGCGCAGATAGCATATGGCATATGGCAAAGACCAAACCGAAAAAGCTTCTGCTATAAGCCATAAGCTATTGGCTATAAGCGCAGTTGATTCCATAAGCCATAAGCGAAATTTGGAGGTTTTAAATGGTTCCAAAAGAATTAAAATACAGTGAATCCCACGAGTGGGTTAAGCAAGAAGGCGCTACGGTTATTATCGGGATTACTGATTATGCCCAGGAAGAATTAGGCGATGTGGTTTTTGTGGAATTACCTAAAGTAGATCGGCAACTGAAACAGCAAGAATCTTTTGGCGTGGCCGAAAGTGTCAAGGCGGTCAGCGATCTGTTCAGCCCGGTCACCGGAAAAGTGATAGCTATAAACGAAACCTTGGGTAAGCAGCCGGAGTTAGTAAATAAAGAACCATATACCGGTGGCTGGATGATCAAAGTAGAACTGTCTGATAACGGGGAAATAGCCAAACTTATGAGCGCCGAAGCCTATGAAAAGTTCATTCAGGAAGGGTCTAAATAGACATGGATTTTATCGGCAATACAGCAGCAGATAATAAGGCCATGCGGCAAGATTTGGGATTAGCGTCAGAGGAAGAGCTGTTAAAGGATATACCGCCAAATAAGATCATTCGTCAACTGTTGTCGTTGCCCGGGGCAAGTAGTGAATTAGAAGTAAAAAGACGCATCCAAAAATTAGCTGACCAGAATGCCAGTGTCGCTGACCACGCTTGTTTTTTAGGTGCCGGCGCGTACGATCACTATATACCCAGCACTGTTCCGGTGATTACCAAGCGGAGTGAATTCTATACTGCTTATACTCCTTATCAGCCGGAGATAAGCCAGGGTACTTTACAGGCGATCTTTGAATATCAGACCATAATATGTAATTTGACCGGCATGGATGTAGCAAATGCCAGTCTTTATGATGGCGCTACCGCCCTTTATGAGGCTGCTCATCTGGCCTGCAAGCATACCCAAAGGAACACGGTCCTGGTAGCTAAGACGATTCATCCTGAATATCGGCAGGTGTTGCAGACTTATACAAAAAATTCACCAGTCACTATTAAAGAGATATCTTTTGCTGATGGGGTTATGGATCTGGCGGACTTGAAAAGTCAACTGAACGATCAGGTGGCCGCCGTGATCGTGCAACAACCGAATTTTTTTGGGTGTCTGGAGCAAGTCCAGCAACTGGGGGAATTGGCCCATGCTAACGGATCCTTGTTTATCACCAGTGTCTACCCGATAAGTTTAGGGATCCTGAAAAGACCTGCTGAATATGGAGCTGATATTGTCACTGGCGAGGGCCAATCATTGGGGCTGCCTGTTTCTTTTGGCGGGCCATATCTGGGGATCTTTGCCTGCCGCCGGGAGTTTATGCGCAAGATGCCTGGCCGGATAGTAGGCGAGAGTATTGATAACCGGGGACAACGAGCATATGTGCTTACGCTGCAAACCCGGGAACAGCATATTCGCCGGGAAAAAGCGACCAGCAATATTTGTTCCAATGAAGCTTTATGCGCGCTCAGTGCTTGTGTTTACCTTTCATCTATGGGAGCAGCAGGCTTGAAAAATGTAGCCGCTGCTTCCCTGGCAGGGGCGCATTACCTGGCTGAATCTATCGCTAGCCTGCCTGGCTGGAAGATTAGTTTTAAGGCCCCTTTCTTCAGTGAATTTGTCGCTACTGCGTCCGGAGATATAGAGGCATTAAATAGCAAATTATTGAAGAATAAAATAATCAATGGATTATCATTGGCCAAATTTTATCCTGAACTTAAGAATGCTGTTTTATTCTGCGTCACCGAAAAGAGAACCAAAGCCGAAATAGATAACTTAGTTAGTATTCTAAAAGAAGCCTGTTAATTTTTACTGTACGCTGATTCCTGAACGCTGAACGCTGTTCAAAAGAGGTTGTTAATTTGGAAAAAGTAATTTTTGAATATCATTCTTCGCCCACTGCCTATGTGCCGGTTGCCAGAATGGCGGTGGCCAATAAATATATCCCGACTGATTTCTTAGGTACAGTTGAATTGGACTTGCCGCAAGTGAGCGAGCAAGACGTGAGCCGGCATTTTACCGCTCTTTCCAAATTAAATTTCGGCGTTGATAGCGGGTTTTATCCATTAGGATCGTGTACCATGAAATATAATCCTAAAGTGAATGAAGCGGTGGCTGATTTTGATGGTTTGGCCGGAATTCATCCTTATACTCCTGAAGAGAGTGTACAGGGGGCGCTGGAACTGCTCTATGAATTAGAAGTATTTTTAAAAGAGGTAAGCGGTTTCCAAGGTATGACCTTACAGCCGGCAGCCGGAGCGCACGGGGAGATTACCGGTATTCTGCTCGTCAAAGCTTATCACCGGCAAAAACATTCGGAACAGAAACGCACGGTTATCCTTGTTCCCGATACTGCCCATGGCACTAATCCAGCTACGGCAGCCTTGGCTGGGTATCAGGTCCGGCAAGTCAAGAGCGATAATCAAGGCGATATAGACTTGGAGGATTTAAGGAATAATCTGAACGCGGATGTAGCCGCCTTGATGCTGACTAATCCAAATACTTTGGGTTTGTTTGAAAAAAACATCCTGGAAGTGAGCCGGCTGGTGCATGAAAACGGAGCGCTTTTGTATGGTGACGGGGCTAATTTTAATGCTTTGCTGGGGCTGGTAAAGCCGGCTGAACTGGGTTTTGATGTGATGCATTTTAATCTGCATAAAACTTTTTCCACTCCGCATGGCGGCGGTGGCCCGGGAGCCGGGGCAGTCGGTTGCAGTAAAGAGCTAGAGCCGTTCTTGCCTGTGCCGCACGTAAGAAAAAAAGGAGCAGTCTTTACCCTGGATCATCAACAGGAATATTCTATCGGAAGAGTCCGGTCTTTTTACGGCAATTTTTTGATCGCCGTCAGAGCGTATGCTTATTTCCTGGCACTGGGGGCAGAAGGCATAGCCAAAGTAGGACGGCAAGCTATTCTTAATGCCAACTATTTAATGCATCAGTTGGAAAAGATCTACCAGGTGCCTTATCCCCGGACCTGCATGCATGAGTTTGTCCTGACACCACAGCCGTCTTGGGCGGTAAATACCCTTGATATTGCCAAAAGGATCATAGACTACGGCTTTCATCCGCCGACGATCTATTTCCCGCTTATTGTCCATGAAGCCATGATGATCGAGCCGACGGAAACAGAAACCAAAGAGACGCTGGATGCCTTTGCCGCAGCGCTGGTGAAAATTGCCCAGGAAGCGGCACAGCAGCCGGCAGTATTGAAAAAAGCGCCACAAACAAGTCCGGTCGGGCGTGTCGATGAAGCCAAAGCCAACCGGCAGCTTATTTTGAAATATGAAAAGAAAAAGAACGAATAACTCGGGAAGGCGAGGTAAAAATGATTACAAAATGGGACCTTGTCGAAAGTTTTTCCGCGGATTATCCTAGCCGCTGGAAAGTAGTGCTGCAAGGTGAGAGGGATGACGGCATCAAGTTGTCCAATGTACTGACCAAGCTTAGTTATGGCTGCGGGCGGCCCACTTCCCTGCGGGAGAAGGACTTTAACTGGGCATTTTATATCTACCAGCTGGAAGAAGAGGACAAAGAAAAAATATTTGAAATAGTAAAAGATTTTAAGGAAAATCCGGACGATTTTGATTTTGCCAAATATTTGCCTCCGGCAGAAGAAAAGGAAATGCCGGGCGAGGAAATAAGCCCGGAAGCCTTGGAAGATGTCCCTCAGGCAGCTCCGCCGACAGCGGAAGTAGTTACCAAACCGGTACTCACCGAAGACCAGAAGCTGGCTCTTTTTCACGAGATAGGTTTGAATTCGCGCTATACCTTTGACACTTTTGTCGTCGGGAAAAGTAATCATTTTGCTAAGGCGGCGGCCTTGGCAGTTGCTGAAATGCCGGGTAAAGTATATAACCCGCTGTTCATGTATGGCGATGTGGGCCTGGGCAAAACCCATTTAATGCAGGCCATCGGCCATTTTGTGCTGGATGCTGACCCGACGGCCAAAGTATTGTATACTACCGCTGAACGTTTCATGGCTGAGGTAATTGACGCCATCCGGTATGGCAAGATCATAGAATTCAGGAATAAATACCGCAAGATAGACGTCCTGTTGATCGACGATGTGCAATTTTTATCTGAAGCCGAGGCGGCTCAGGAAGAATTTTATCATACCTTTAATGCGCTCTATGATGACCATAAGCAGATCGTCATTGCCAGTGATAAACCGCCCAAGAAAATTTCTGTACTGGAAGAACGGCTGCGTTCCAGGTTCGAGTGGGGCTTGATCACGGATATTCAGTCGCCAAACTTAGAGACCAGGGTAGCGATCCTGAAAGCTAAGGCAGAAAGCACTAAAGTGCGGATTGAAGATGAAGTCATGTATTTCATTGCCGAGCAATTAAAATCGAATATCCGTGAGCTGGAAGGATTCTTGATCCGTATCGTAGCGTATTCCTCTCTGACCAACAGGCAAATAAACAAATCCCTGGCTGAAGAGTTGTTGCAGGACTTGTTGCCTGAAGAGACCTCAAGCATAGAAATGAATACATTAGCGCCGCTTGAGGAAAATCTGACCCAGATTATTGAGGAAAGAAACGAAATTATTTTTGAACCAGCGGTTGGCGAAACAAGGACGGAATCTATAACCGAACAGCCGGCTGAACAGGTGGCCATCCCGGAAATACCGGCCAGTGAACCAGAGCTTGCCGCAGCACCACCGCCGCCTGAGCCTGAACCAACGCCTGCTCCGGAACCAGAGGCCCCTAAAGAAGTGGTTACTCCCAAGCCGCCGCCACCTCAGCCGGCAGCTGCAGTGAGGGCAGAAGATGCTCATAACTTACGGACAGGATATATTTACCCTGCTGGTAAGGATAAAGAATTAGAGGCTATGATCAAGAATTTTTCAGAAACTATTAAAAAACATAAGATCAAATTCAAGCTGGATAAAACCTTTGCCCAGGCCTATAATCCCAGCGCAACTTTGAATTTTAGAGAAATGATAGATTTGAGCCGCAGCCAGGGGATTGACCTGATCATCTGGATGGGTCCGCCGCCCTCCAACAACCTGATCGAAGGAGAGTTTGCCCGTTCGATACACAGCGTGTTTGATAAGGAAAAAATACCCATGCAGTATATCTCTTTTGAGAGCGTCCCCAAACAATATAAATATTTGAACATGGTACTCGATTTTGCGTTTTTAAAAAAATAGATGGATAATAAGACCTGGCGTTTGATCATAGATGACCCGCAGGATGGCGCTTGGAATATGGCTGCTGATGAGGCTATTCTGCGCCAACGCAGGATTGGAGCCAGTCTTTCCACCCTTCGCTTATATTCATGGCTGAAACCAACCGTAAGCCTGGGTTATTTTCAGCAAGTCGGTGCCTCTATGGCGGATCTTTGCCGCCAGCAGCAGCTTGATCTTATCCGTCGGCCCACTGGTGGAGGATTCGTCTTGCATGACCAGGAAATAACCTTCAGCGTGATATTCAGCCGGCAAGATCTGAGACAACAGCGCCAAGCAGTGGAATATTATCGGGTTATAGCGGGGTGTGTTAAAAAAGCGCTCTTAAAGCTCGGCTTGACAGTTACTTTGGCCGAGCAGGTATTTAACGGCAAAGATAGTTCTTTTTTATGTTTTAATAAGCCGACAAAATATGATCTATTGGTTGCGGGAAGAAAGATATGCGGCAGTGCGCAACGCCGTTATCGGGATATTATTCTCCAACAAGGATCATTGATCTTGCGTACTCCCGGAGATCCTGGTTTTTGGCAGCAAGCTATCGGCTTAAACGAAGTATTGAGTAAGAAGATTAGCCGGTCAGAGATCGATCAAGCCATCCAACTGAGTTTTGCCGAGGAATTAAACATCGCGTTTGTGCCGGGCGGCCTGACCAAGGCAGAGCATGCCCTAGCCGGGCAGTTAACTACTGGAAAATATGCCCTTTCTTCCTGGAATTACCAGGGGCAATATCAAGGTGTATATGATTAGAGAAAAGCAGGCCAACTTCAGTCCAAAAATTAGATTTACTTTAGGTTTTAAATTCGTAGCGGCATTGATGGTCGTCTTGATCCCGATGATGCTGCTGATCGGCTTTATTCTGGTCAATCAGGTCAGGCAGGTTGTCACCGAGGATATCAGCAAAAAAAGTAAAAATTATGCTAATTTCCTGGCTAAAGTCAGCCGCCAGGGAGTCAAAGAATCGGATATTATAATCCTGCAAAAATATATTAAGGAGATCAGCGCTGACAAAGATGTCATCTATATTCTGGTCACTAATACTAAGAACAAGATTCTTGTGCATAGTGAAAAAAAAGCAGCGAATCTGGGTCGGGCCCTGGAAGTACAGATCCCTATTTATTATAAGGGTGAGCGCACCGGAGCGATCAGGATATGGTATTCTTTTAACCGGGTTGCCGATGATTTGACAACTAATGTTCAGCAGGTTATCTTGCTGGTGGTAGTCCTTGGTATTATCCTGCTGGGATTGGTTATGTTCGTCATTTCTGAGCAGATGATCTTTAACCGTATCGGGATACTACTCAAAGCCATGCGCCGGGTGCAAAAAGGTGACCTTTCCGCCAGGGTACAGAAGCTGGGTAAAGACGAACTGGGGTTTTTGGCAGACCAGTTTAACCAGATGGTTGCCGAGGTAGAAGAGAACCAGCAGCAGTTGACGCTATTATTTGAAATATCTCGGGCTGTAACAGCAGCCCTGGATATTACCTTGATAATTGATCTCGTAATGGATATGATCGTGGGAAAACTGCAAGGGAAATCCTGCAGTATTTTCCTGGTCGGGGATAACGGGGCTTTTAAAATGCGCGGGGCCAAGGGGTTGTCTACGGAATTTGTCAACGCCAATGGGATTAGCGTGTTGGAAGAGATGGCCCAAAAAGCTTTGCTTTATAATGAGCCTTTAGTCCTCCGTGATTTCCAGCGGACGCAAAAGAGCTTAGCTGATCTGTTACTACGGGAAGATATCGCGGTTATGATTAATATCCCGCTGCTAATTGGTGACCGTAAATTAGGAGTACTTAATATAAATTCCGACATCCAGGAATCTTTCCCCCCGGAAAGAGTAGAACTGCTGATGGCTTTTGCCCGGCAACTGGCTGTGGCCCTGCAAAATGCGCAACTCTATGAACAAACGCAGCAATTCAGCAAAGAATTGGAAGAAAAGATACAAATCGCTACCGGCAATCTGGGCCGGGCCAACGAACGGCTAAAGTTGACAAATGAAAAATTATCAGAATTAAGCCAGGCTAAGAGTGACTTTATTGCCATGGTCAGCCATGAATTACGTTCACCGCTGACCAGTATCCTGGGATTTACTGATTTATTGGCGCAGGGGGATCCTGGGCCATTGACCAATACCCAAAAAGATTTCATGGAAATTATTAGCCAAAATACCAGGCGGTTGATCGACCTGATCAATAATTTATTGAACTTATCAAAGATGGAAGCCGGCAAAGTAGAGCTGAAAAAAGAACCGCTGGACCTGGAAAAAACTGTGCATGGGATACTGCATAATGTACGGTTGGCCATAATCGAGAAAAAACTGAATGTAAAAGTACTTCCCCCGGTTGAGCCGTTGCCTAAAATACCGGCTGATGAAAACCAGCTGGCCCAGGTGCTAATCAATTTAATCACCAATGCCATTAAGTATATTCCTGCGCAGGGGGAAGTAATTGTTAATTTTAAAGACAAGGGTAATTTCATTGAAACAGAAGTCATCGATAGCGGCGAGGGTATTGACCCCCGGGATTTATCCCATATGTTTGAACGTTTTTACCGGTCAGCCAAGGCTAAAGCCGAACATGTCATAGGCACAGGGCTTGGTTTAGCGATCGCCAAGCTGCTGGTGGAAATGCACGGCGGAAAGATATGGGTAGAGAGCCCGGTTATAGATAAAGAGGTTTTCAGTTGGGATAAAAGAAACTGCCAGGGAACAAAGTTCGTATTTAGCTTGCCAAAAGAGTAAGCGGAAAAAAGAGACAGGGGTGAGATCATGAGCAAAAAGGTATTAATCGTTGATGATGAGCCAGGGGTAGTGAAGATGGTACGGTATTTGCTGGAAAAAAATTCTTTTACCGTGGTCAGCGCCAATGAAGGTGGAGAGGGTGTTAAGCTGGCGGCGCAGGAAAAACCGGATTTGATCCTGATGGATATAATGATGCCGGTGATCGATGGTAACGAGGCAACCAGGCAGC
>CAZFDO010000029.1:0-13636 GCA_964517965.1 uncultured Clostridia bacterium | reverse complement strand
AGAAAAAGTCCAGTAGTAGTTATAATGGACTTTTGTTTTTTAGGTAAGAAAATGGACAAACTTATGGATAAGATAATCATTAAAGGCGCGCGCGAGCACAATCTTAAAAATATAGATGTGGAAATACCACGCAACCAGATAGTCGTGATCACGGGTATGTCCGGGTCGGGAAAATCATCGCTGGCGTTTGATACTATTTACGCCGAGGGGCAGAGACGTTATGTGGAATCACTGAGCGCCTATGCCCGCCAGTTCCTGGAACAGATGGATAAGCCTGACCTTGACTATATTGAAGGCTTGTCCCCGGCTATCGCTATACAGCAGAAAGCCCTGTCGCATAATCCCCGGTCAACCGTGGGCACCACAACTGAAATTTATGATCATATGCGTTTACTTTTTGCCCGTATCGGCAAACCTTTCTGCCCGCACTGCGGTTCACCGATACAGCCGCAAACAGCCCAGCAGATCATTACCCAGATCAATAAATTGCCGTTTGGCACCAAGATCCAGATCCTGGCTCCTCTCGTGCAAGGGCGTAAAGGAGAATACCGGGATTTATTTGAGCGTGTCCGCAAGGAAGGGTATCTCAAGGTCCGGATCGATGGCAAACAATATTCCCTGGAAGAAGAGATAAAGCTTGATAAGAATAAGAAGCATGATATTTTAGTATTATTAGACCGGATCGAGGCCTCCCCTGGGTCCAAGAGCAGGATCGCTGATTCAGTGGAAACAGCGCTCAAGCTTGGCCAGGGCATAGTAGCCGTAAATGTAGCTGGACAGGATAGGGTCTATAGCGAACATTATGCCTGCCATAAATGCGGCATAAGCCTGCCGGAAATAACGCCGCGGTTTTTCTCTTTCAACGCTCCTCATGGCGCCTGTCCCGAATGTACCGGATTAGGTAATAAGATAGAGGTAGACCCTGATCTGGTTATTCCTGATAAAGATTTATCTATTTATAACGGCGCTCTGGTTCCCTGGAGCCAGCCGATCACGACCAAACGGCACCGCTGGAAAGGGGCCTGGAGCAGCTGGTATTTTGATTTATTGACCGGCGTGTCAAAGAAATACGGGATTTCACTGGAAACCCCCTTTAAAAAGCTCTCTCAGGAAAAACAGGACATTATTTTTTACGGCGACGGTACAGGCGCTTTTGAGGGAGTCATTACCAATTTACAGCGCCGTTACAAAGAGACAGAAAGCGATTATGTGCGGGAAGAAATATACCAGAAGTACATGATGACCCGCCCCTGCCCGGTATGCCACGGCGCGCGCCTGCGTAAAGAGGCTTTAAGCATAAAGATCGGGAACAAATCGATCGCTGATATTGTCTTATTATCTATCAAGCAAAGTATGGAGTTCTTTAACGACCTTTCCTTGAATGACAAAGAACAAAAAATCAGCCAGCAGATATTGAAGGAGATAAAAGCCCGGCTTAAATTTTTACTGGATGTTGGTTTGGATTACATTACCCTGGCCAGGGAAACGAGCACCCTGGCTGGCGGAGAAGCGCAGCGCATCCAACTAGCTACCCAGATCGGTTCCGGCCTGGTGGGAGTATTGTACGTTTTGGATGAACCTACTATTGGCCTGCATGCCCGGGATACCAATCGTCTCCTGCGCAGTTTGGAAGAATTAAAAAAACTGGGGAATACCGTCCTGATCGTAGAACATGACGTGGATACCATTAATAAAGCTGACTATATTCTGGATCTGGGGCCCGGCGCCGGTGAACATGGCGGCCGGATAGTATGCCAGGGGACGCTTAAAGATATTTTAGCCTGTGATGCTTCTTCGACCGGGAAATACTTAAGCGGCAAAATAAAAATTCCTATCCCGCCGGAAAGACGCCGTCCGGATGACCGTTATTTAGAAATTATTGGCGCGAGTCATTTTAACCTGAAAAATATTGACGTTAAGATCCCCTTGGGTTTGTTCGTTTGCGTGACCGGCGTGAGTGGTTCAGGAAAGAGCACTCTGGTCAATGAAGTTATTTATAAAGCCCTGGCCCAAAAACTGGGTAAAGCCAAGGAAAAACCAGGCAAGTTCAACAGTATAAAGGGATTAAACCAGATCGACAAAGTGATCATGGTTGACCAATCTCCTATCGGCCGGACGCCGCGGTCTAATCCGGCGACCTATACCGGAGTTTTCACTCCGGTGCGGGAGCTGTTCAGCCAGTTACCAGAATCGCGGGTCAGAGGATATGAACCAGGCCGGTTCAGCTTTAATGTGAAAGGCGGACGCTGTGAAACCTGCCAGGGAGACGGAGTAATAAAAATAGAAATGCAATTCCTGCCCAATGTCTATATTAAATGCGAAGAGTGTAAAGGGGCGCGATTTAACCAGGAAACCCTGGAAATTAAATTTAAAGGCAAGAATATCGCTGAAATATTGGATATGACGGTAGAGGAGGCTGCTTCTTTCTTCCAGCATATTCCAGCTATTCACCGGCCCTTACTGTCACTGTTTGATGTCGGGTTGGGATATATTAAAGTAGGCCAGTCAGCGACTACGTTATCGGGCGGGGAGGCGCAACGGGTCAAGTTAGCCGCGGAGTTAGGAAAGCGCAGTACCGGCAAGACGATCTATATACTGGATGAGCCAACTACGGGACTGCATTTTGCCGATATCCATAATTTGCTGGATGTGCTGCACCGGCTGACAGCGAAGGGCAATACCGTATTGATCATAGAGCATAACCTGGATGTGGTAAAAACAGCTGATTATATCATTGACCTGGGCCCGGAAGGCGGTGAAGCAGGAGGCCGGCTTATCGCTGCCGGTACTCCGGAAGAGGTCTCACAGGTGGAGCGCTCCTATACCGGACAATACTTAAAGCAGTTTCTAGTCGCTAGTCGCTAGTGAAACAGAAGCAGGATTCATTTAACTTGACTTTATATTAGACGGTTGTATAATAGAATAAATATGAAAAAAGTAAGGAATACCCCCCTAGTTTCTTTTCTCTGCAGATTTGCAAAGCAAATCTATGCGCGAGGACATGTCGAAACTGGGCAGGGGGGTAAACGATAAAACCGTTTAGGAGGTAGAAGATGAAGAGTAAAATGTTATTGCTCCTGTGCGTCATAGTATTGGCGATTTTATTAGCTGTCGGGTGCGCTCCTAAAAAGGCTGTAAAAAAGACGCCGGCTGATGAAGGGGCAAAATCATCGATGGTAACCGGGGCAGACGAGGAAACAGAAGACGCAGAAATTGATGAGGGCACTATTCCGGCGGAAGGAAGCTCCCGGGGAATAAATTTCACGGCAGTAGTGAATGTTACTCTTGACGATGTCTATTTTGATTTTGACCAATATAATTTATCACCGGCAGCCATGAACGTTCTAGCTAAAAATGTGGAAACTTTAAAGAGTAATCCCAAGATCATTGTCCAGGTCGAGGGACATGCTGATGAGCGGGGAACGGTTGAATACAACCTGGCACTCGGGCAGAAGAGAGCTTCTGCCGTGCGCAATTACCTGATCGCTGCCGGGATAAATTCAGGCCGTATTTTTACGATCAGTTACGGCAAAGAAAAGCCGCTTGATTCGGGACATAACGAAGGGGCCTGGTCAAAAAACAGGAGAGCTCATTTGGCGCCAGCCGCTAAATAGGCAAAGGTAAATACAAATATGAATAAAATAATTTTATTATTTATCTTGAGCAGCAGCCTGTTATTTCTTCCCGGTTGTTTTGCCACCAGGGAGGAAATGGCTACGCTTAAGGAAGATATGGCCCGACTACAGGAACAGGTCGGCGGAGTGCAGCAGGGGATGAATAAATCTACCTCAAAGATCAAGATCGGCCAGGCTGATATCGGAGCCAGGATAGATGAAGTGGAACAGGGACAGCAAAAGGTCGAAGCTAAGGTTGATGAAAGTAATAATAAGACCGATAAGGTCAGTTTGCGGATAGATAACCTGGAGGCTATCGTACAATCCCGCCTCAAAGCTTTGGAAGACAGGTCGGCAGCCGAGTTGGCTGTTTCTTCGGAAAAGCTTTACCAATCTGCATACATGGATTATACCAAAGGAAACTTTGACCTGGCGATTATGGGATTCCGGCAATACCTGGAAAAATATCCTGCCGGCGTATTGGCGGATAGCTCCCAGTATCTGATCGGTGAATGTTTTTTTAGCCAGAACAAATATGATCAGGCTATTGAGGAGTTCAAGAAAGTGATCCTGGCCTTTGCCCAGAGCAATAAGCTCCCCTCGGCCAAGCTTAAAATGGCTTTAGCCCTGGAATTATTGGATAAAAAAGAAGAAGCCTTGCAAGGACTGGATGAAGTTATGGCCCAGTATCCTGATTCCCCAGAGGCTAAAATAGCCAACGATAAAAAGAAAGAGCTGCAAAAACCGAAAACAAAGGAGTAAGCAGAAATGATAACGCCTGGTATGAGCTTAAAAAAAGCGTTATTATTATCACTGGCATTCCATTTGATATTGGTGGTCACCACTCTCCCCAGGTTTCACCGCAAGCCGCTGCGCTACTGGATGGCCACACCGGTAGAGCTGGTGACCTTGCCGACAGCCCCGGTGCAGGAAAAGAATAAGCCTAAAGAAGAAAAAAAAGTTAAAGAGAAAAAAACTGAAATTAAAAAAGACGTTATAGCAATTGCTCCGAAGAAAAAAAAAGCTGAGGCAAAACCGACACCGAAACTAAAGGAAATACCACAGCCTGCACCGGCGGCAGTCCCGACAGTTGCGCCGGTACCGGCCCAGTCTACGGTTATTACGCCTGACGTCAATGATTTTCCGTTTCTTTATTATCTCAATATTATTCAAAAAAACGTCAGCGCTAATTGGAATTTTGAATATGCCGGCGCGGTACACCAAAAAGTGGTAGTTTTTTTCAAGATTGATAAAAACGG
Source organism: uncultured Clostridia bacterium (assembly GCA_964517965.1). Taxonomy (GTDB): domain Bacteria; phylum CAYTYR01; class UBA6262; order UBA6262; family UBA6262; genus UBA6262. Next base: position 8,763 of record CAZFDO010000029.1, on the reverse strand, counting down.
CCAGGTTTATGACTCTAAGGTAGAAAAATCATCCGGCATATCCTTCTTAGACCAGTCAGCTTTGCGCGCAGTGCTGTTGTCAAGCCCGTTCCCGCCACTGCCGGACGAATATAACGGCACTTTTCTGGGGATACATTTTGGTTTTGAATTTAAAAAGGAAGGGTAACTCTTTGGGTAAAAAAACTTTCTGGACATTGATAGTGTTGATCCTGGCCACCGCTCTTTTGAGAGCGGAAAATAAAAATGTCATTATTGATATTTCCCGCTTTGATTCTCATAAAATTAACGTTGCTGTGGCGCCTTTTGTCGCTTTGGATGGGACAGACGAAGATAATCTGGGAATACAAGTCGCGGCCATTATCAAAAATGACCTGAATTTATCCGGCTATTTTTCTATCGCCGATATTTTAGATGAACAAAAGCTGCAGTCATCCAGCCTTGATTTTAATGGATTGCGTGCGCAAGGTGTGGATGCGGTAGTTAAAGGCACTATTAAGAAAAAAGATGACCTCATCATAATAGAATGCTATTTATATGATACTACGAGCAAGGTAAGGGTGACTGGCGTACGCTATAGGGCAAGTAGGGCGATACTGCGTAAATCTGTTCATGATTTCAGCGATGAAGTTGTTTTCCGGTATACTGGTAAAAAGGGTATTGCCCATTCCCAGATCTGTTTTGTAGGAGATTGGAAAGGGCAACGGCAAGTCTATGTCGTTGATTATGACGGGCATGATCTCCAGCCTGTGACCAAAGAGAATTCCCTGGTCGTGCTGCCAAGATGGACTCCGGATAGCAAGAAAATCATTTATACTTCATATAAAGATGGCAACCCTGACCTGTATATCATAAATGTGAACGGGAGCGGAAGCAAAATGCTGTCTGGTTCCCAGGGATTGAATTCCATGGCCAGGTTTTCTCCTGATGGCAAATCTTTGGCGATCGTCTTGAGCAAGGATGGTAATCCTGAACTGTATATATTGAGCCCCACCGGTGAAATAGTGCGCCGGATTACCCGTAATAAAAGCATTGATTCTGCGCCCAGCTGGTCACCGGGTAACCGGGATATCGTATTTATCAGCGACCGGACCGGGACCCCGCAACTTTTCGTTACCGATAGCGATGGTGTTAACGCGCGCCGGTTGATCTTCAACAATGTCTACACTGACTCTCCGGAATGGTCACCTACCGGAGAACGCATTGTATATGTATCCAGGATGCAAAAAGGTGAATTTAATATATTTACGACAGATGTCAGCGGTAATTACCAGCAACAGTTGACCAAGGGCACTAAACGGAATGAAAATCCCAGTTGGTCGCCGGATGGGCGTTTTCTGGTTTTTGTCAGTACTCGTAACGGTAAAAGCCAGCTGTTTGTTATGAATAATGACGGCTCTAGCCAGCGGCCCCTGTTTCCGGGAGAATTGGAAGACCAGTTTAGAGGTGAAATCTACACTCCCAACTGGTCACGGTAAATGCAGTCGCTAGTTATTAGTCGCTAGTTTCTAGTTTAAATACGGTCGCTCTTACTAGTTTCTGGCTGCTAGATTTTAAAGGTTTTTACTAGATACCAGATACCAGCGACTAGCGACTAAATGGAGGTTAAAGTGTTAGAGTATTTTGCCAAAGGCGGAATAATGATGTGGCCGCTGTTGTTATGCTCCATCTTATCAGCCGCCATTATTATTGAAAGAATATTTTATTATCACCGGTCAAAAACCGACATAGCCGGTTTTATGACTAAACTTAAGAAATTACTCTATGCTGATAAAATAACTGAGGCAATTTCTTTATGTGAACGAACTCCCGGCCCAGTGGCTTTTGTACTGGCCGCAGGTTTAAAGGATAAGGAACACGGCAGGGTAGCAATGGAGGAATCCATGGAAGAAGCGGGGTTGTATGCTATCCCCAAGTTGGAGAAGTATTTGCCTACTTTATCTACCCTGGCCACTATTTCCACATTACTCGGGTTTACCGGCACTGTTATCGGTATGATCTCGGCTTTTAATGCCATAGCCGCGGCCAATGTCACTACTCCTCAGGTTGTGGCCAGCGGAGTGAGTGAAGCCCTGGTAACCACTGCTTATGGATTGTTCATTGCGATCCCTACGGTAGTGGCTTACAATTATTTTATTTCCAGAGTTGATAATTTTGTCCTGGGCCTGGAAAAAGGCTCTGCCGAGATAACCGGGATTATTACCAGGGAAAAGAACTCGAAGGATATATAATGAAGTTTAAAAGAAGGCAACATCGTATCTTAGAGCGGCTGGATCCAACTCCGATGACGGATGTTATTTTTAATCTGGTCATATTCTTTATGATCGGGGCCAGCTTTGGCTTGCCGCAAGCTATTGGAGTGAAACTGCCGAAAGCAGATACCAGCGACCCTCATCCGGAAAAACAATTCGTGTTGACCATTACCAAGGATAATAAATATTATCTCGGCGAAAAAAGAATATATTTGGCCACTATGCCCCAGGAGCTGAAAGCAAAATTTTCAGCCCACAAAGATAATTCGCTGATCATCAGAGCGGACCGTGCAGTGCTGCATGGGGTAGTCGTGCAAACTATGGATATTGCTAAAAAAAGCGGAGTGGAAAAACTGGCCATTGCTACAGAGCCAATAAAGCCATAAAAAGTGCTTTACAAGAGGAAGAGTTTTTGCTATAAACAACATATACAAGGAATTTCAATAAGGATTCCTGCAGAACTTGAATAAAGAGGGGGTGAAGAAATGAGACGTTGGTCCGAAGTATTCATTTTTCTAGCTTTTATCGGGTTTGTTACGTCCATGGTGGCGGCACCTATGAAAGGGTCAGTATTGCTGGGGTTTTCTGTAAAAGCCTATGGCCAATTTACTATTTGTGCTTTAGCTTTTTCCATTGCTCTTTCGTTAATGGACATGACCAAAACACAAAAATAGCTTAACCCTTTGTTATTAATAATTAAATTAGGGGACATAATTATATATGTCCCCTAATTTTCTCTAAACCGGATGGTATGATTATGATCAGGAAAACAGCAGCATTTTTATTATTATATGCTTGTATCGCTGGCACAGCGCTGGCTGAGCTGGTCGTCTCTGCCCCGGTTATTGAGAAAGTAAACTTTTCCGAGGGGCAACCCTTCATTAGCCAGAAAGAAGTGACCTTAGCCGTGAGCGTACAGAATGCCGGCACTATGCCTACCTTGCCGGAAACGATAACGGTTATTATCGAAGAAGGAAACCCCAGGTCTGCCGGGTATCGCAAATTGTACAAAGAGTTTGCGTTAGCGCCATTGGCTGCCGGGGAAAATAAAATATTCGAGTTAGGTTATATGCCGCGCGCTGCCAAAGCGATTGCCGGCAAAGTAGAAGTAAAGCTGAAATCAAATCCGCAGATGATCAAATCTGTATCCTTCCAGATAATCCCTGAGAAGAAGCCTGATTTTCGGATAGACCGCATTGATCTTCAGCCCGTCAAGCCATTTTATGAAACCGGGGAAAAAATAACCATTAGGCCGGTATGGAGTGCTGATGAGGGCAGGCTATCGCCATATAGTTTGAAATATTTCATTGATGACAGGGAGATGCAGGATACCAGCTATGAAGTTTATTTGCCGGTAAAAGAAAATAATGATAGCTCTTTGGATTATATTTTTACCCAGCCTGGTGCGCATAAGATCAAGGTGATCATTAACCGGGATTATATGCAGAATGAGGCTAAAAGTTCCAATAATGAAAAGGAGCTGAAGGTAGTGATTAAATCTGTTTTGCCGGATCTGGTAATGGCCAAGATTGAGCTGGCCAAAATGCCTCCTGTTGCTGGCGAACTGAACAAGATCAAATACACTGTAACGAATATCGGCTTAGGGGCCAGTACCTCCTGCTTGCTGGAATTAGTGGTTTTGGAAGACGGCAAAGAAGGCAACCGGCTCTATGAGGATATACCAAAAATAGCCAGCCAGGGTACATATACAAGTGAGGTGAATTATACTTTTGGCGCAACGGCTAAAAGGATGAGAATCATAGGCCTGCTTGATAAAGATAAGGTAGTGCAAGAGATTACCCGGAACAATAATAATACTTTTATCCGCAGTAATATTGATCCGCCGGCCAATACTGTTAGCGCTGTTATCAGCGAAGAAGATCAAAGGGAATACAGTAAAGCCATTATTGCGGTCTTAGAAAAGCTCAGCCAGGCTGAAAAAGTTAAAAATATTGATAACTACATGGTCGCCTACAGCACAGACTGTGTAGTGGCTGAACCAAGTGTGAAAAATCTTAATTTCAGTACCTATAAGCTGAGGATTAGCGACATTTTCCGGCAATACAATGATATTAAGAGAACGTACTCTATTACCAGCCCGATCATCTTTAATGGTCCGGATTTTGCCACCCTTAACTATACTTATAAAATTGACGGTATTTTCCGGGAGTTGAAGATAAAGGACACCATCAGTGAAGGGGTGTTGACCCTGACATTCAGGAAAGAAGGGGATTCCTGGAAAATAATCCGGCAAGAAGTGGCGAAAAACAGCTTGACTAATTAGATTTTTGTGCTATTTTCATAATATACACAGATGTTCCATCTTAAAAAATGAATAGTACTCTCAGCAAGTGAGTGAAAGTAAGATCAGAATGATACTAAGAGAGAAAGTATCAATTTGATGACATTTTCAAACACTGAGCAAGAGGACTATTTTTTTATTTAAGAGGGACATTAAATGAATCTTCGTAATTTCTTCAGAATGGCCTTACCTGCAGTCATGTTAAGCGTAATGCTTATGGGTAGCCGGCTGGCCAATGCCGCCACTACCACTGTCACCGAGAGTTTCACTTCCACAACCTACAAAGCCTCCAATACCACCGCGGTTTGGGATACAACCACAGGGCAGGTTTCCTTGCCGACCACTAGCGTATCCAGCTATCGCCAAACGAACATGAGTATTGCCCGTGATGCCTCTGGCAATATGATCATGGTATGGATAGATAGCCGTAATGGGGCGATAGACGTTTATGGCGCCAAATACAATGCCAGCGGGACCAAGCTATGGGGAGATACGAAATTAAACCAGTCAGTGCTTTTAGATGGAGCCTGGGACCAATATCCAAGAGTAGCCTGTGACAGCAGCAATAATATATATGTATCCTACGCAGTCAGCAGTAGTAATCTGAGGCTATTGAAATTTGACACCAATGGTACCTTCCTCTGGGACCAGCAAGCTGATTCCGCGGCTTATTCAGCAGAATGGTGCCTGCATGACCTGGCTGTAGACAGCAGTAATAATATATATGTGATCTACCAGCGTTATGGCCCGCAGGGGACAGGTTCATTTTTGTCAAAATTTGATACCAGCGGCACCAAGCTATGGGGGGATAAATACAGTGGCATGGGCAATGATCCCAGTATTGCCAGCAATGCCGGATATACATATGTAGCCAGCAAAAGCGGCAGTATTGCCCGCATCGATGCCAGTGGTAACCAGGTGTGGACTGCTCCTTTAGGATCATTATCCCAGGTTCGGCTGGCGGTGGATGCCTCGGGTAATGTTTGTGCAGTCTATAATACGAATTTTAACGTCTTTTATGTGAAATATAATACTGGCGGTTCTTTGGCCGCTGGTCCGACCCAGATCTCCAATACCGGAGAAATGTACCTGGGAAAAGACCTGGCTGATATAGCCACGGATTCTTCCAATAACAAATATATTACTTTCCGCGACCGTTATAATACTGGCAGCGGTTATGACTACACCTTGCGGGGCCAGAAACTTAATGCTTCTGATGCAGCGCAATGGACCCCTGGTGGGGTAATGTTTTGCCGAGATGATTTTGCTGACCAAAGCGGGGCGGAAGTAGTTACTGATGGCAGCGGTGGACTATTCGCTATCTGGATGGACAGCCGCGTAAGTTCAACCAGTAATTTATATGCCAATAAAATATTATCTTCCGGGACCAGGGCCTGGAGCACTGACCTGGCCCTATACCCATCAGGGACATCATATGTTAATGGTTGTTTTGCCCAAACCACAGCGATAGATATTGCTACCACTAATGTAACAGCCGCTACCTTAACCTATAATGCCACTTTGAACGGCCAAACAGTCAATTTCCGCATGAGCAGTAATGGTGGTACTAATTGGTATAATGTGACTCCAGGCACGAAATTCACTTTCCCGATAGCTGGGTCTGACCTGCGTTTTCAGGCTTTCTTGGTTACTACCAATCCAGCAGTCACTCCTTATCTCAATGATGTTACTGTTTCCTATGATCATTCAGACAGTGGTTCAACAGGCACTTTCCCATATCGTATGTACTGGGACACCAGCTGGCTGAATGGATTAACTGGCTGGATGGGATCCAGTAACGGAGCAAGCTTGACTTGTGATCCTGCTTTTACCGGTGAAAAATACAGCGGCAACACCAGTACTAAATTTACTTATAATCCGGCTGCAGAAACCTGGGCTGGTATTTACAGTTTGTATTCAGGCTCATGGACCGGAGCAGGCATTAACTTAACCGGTAATAAACGTTTGACTTTCATGGCCAAATCCTCAGTTAACGGTGTAGTAGTCACTTTCGGTACGGGCCAAGATACTGATTCCGCCAAGAAAGAAACTGCAGTCACTTTAAGTACTACCTGGAAGACAATAACCATTGACCTGGCTGGATTAAATCTCAGCTCCATAAACGGGTTATGGTACTTTGCAATTGATGCTGCCAGCAATGCCAGCATTCCCAGTCCGATCACTTTCTATGTTGATGAAGTTTCCTATGACGAATTGTCCCCGACAACTGACACAACAGCTCCTATCGGGACACCTTCTGTACCAACAGATGCCGGTACTACATCCACTTCAACTACTGTCGCCTTTAATTGGACTATCGGAACTGCCGCAGATCCAGAGAGCAGTATAACCGGATATTCCCTGCAAGTTTCAACCAGTACAGCATTCAGTACTTTTATATTCAATGGAGATGTGGGCAATGTTTTAACAAAGTCTATTACCGGCTGCACCAACGGTCAGACCTACTATGCGCGGGTCAGGGCCAAGAATAATGTGGGTCTTTATTCAAGTTATTCAAGTGCGAGTGACGGTATATTGATACAATTACCTGATACTACGGCGCCGATCGGGACGCCTTCTACACCGACTGACCAGGGGACAACCAGTACCAGCAGTTCCCTTATTTTTAATTGGACCCAAGGCACAGCCGCGGATGCGGAATCTGGTATAGCCGGCTATTACCTGCAAGTGGCCAGCGATACTGGATTTGCTAATTTGATCCATAATGCGGATATTGGTAATGTTTTAACTTATACGTTAACTGGCGGCATAAATGGTTCAACCTATTATGCCAGGGTCCGGGCCAAGAATGGGGTAGGATTATACAGTAATTTCTCAGGAGCCAGTGACGGCATAACTATTCAGTTAGAAAGTGGTAAAGTGCCATATGCATTGTATTCAGAAATTTCCTGGAACAAGAGCTTAAGCGGCTTTTTCGGTTCCAATAATGGCACAAGCCTGACTCTAGATTCAAATTTCAGCGGGGAAAAATATAAGGGTTATACCAGCACCAAGATCACCTACGATAAGACCAAAGAATCATATGCCGGAAGCTACTGCCTGGATTCGGGCAGCTGGAGCGGCGCCGGAGTAAATCTGAGCGGCAATACGAACCTGACCTTTATGGTTAAAGCGTCTACCGATGGAGTGAAAGTGAAATTTGGCCTAGGCGCTGATTCCTCTGCAGATACAGCCAAGAAAGATGTCGCCGTTACCCTGACAACTTCCTGGCAGAAGATCAGTATCGACTTATCCGGCCTGAACCTTAGTTCTATTAATGGGCTGTGGTATTTTTCTATAGCAGAAAGCGATAATAGCGCCATCAGCAACCCGATCACCTTTTATGTGGATGAAGTAGCTTATGAAGGAACCACCTCTCACCAGAGCCCGGATGCAGTCACTGACCTTCAGGCTACACCAGGTCCGACTCCCGGCGGAATACAGCTAAATTGGACTGTGCCGGCCAGCGGTAGTTCTGCATACATAGTAAAATATGCAACTTTTAGCATATATGACCAACTAAGTTTCGATCAAGCCAGTACCTATAGCCAGACTTGGACCCCAGTTGCTTCTGGCAGCAGTGAGAGCCAAGTTCTTAATGGCATGACTCCTGGCAACTATTATTATATAGCCATCAAAACTATAGATGGCGATGACTGCACCAGCAATCTTTCGAATATTGTTACCGTAATAGCCCGGCCAGTCGGGATAGGGGTCCGCATGGATAATACCTCTGTGCAGTTGGGAGAGGTATTGGCAGGGACGACAGTGGTGGCGCCAACGGCCATAGTTATAACTAATACCGGTGGAGTTCCGGTTACTATGGGATTGTCTGTGCAGTCACCGGCAGGCTGGACTGCGTCAACCGTTGAAAGCGGTTTCGATACCTTTGTTTTAAACGCTGCCTTTGCGTCTGCGGCTGATCAGATAACCTGGAATAATGCCTGCCACGCGTTGACGACAACGAACGAACTGAGCACCGTCAGCCAGTTCGCCGGCGACCAAACAGGCGTCAATATACCCTTGGACGGAATCAGGAAATTATGGCTGCAATTCCTCGCGCCGCCGCGTATAAGCATAGGGATCAGTACGCAAACAATATACATAAACATTGTGGTTGAAGCTGCTAACTGATAAAAGCGCTAAAATAAAAACAGCTGTTAGCTAAAATTGAAAACTGGACTAATTAAAGTTGAAAACTGGACAGACCAA
>CAZFDO010000028.1:0-13671 GCA_964517965.1 uncultured Clostridia bacterium | reverse complement strand
TTCCCTGGTACGTTCAAGATATTCCCAGGCCGTATTATCTTCGTGGTGCCCTATCCAAACACCAAAATTGTGGTTTATCCAACTGCCGGCAAACAAATTAAAAAGATTATACTGCGGGGGATTCTGTTCCAGGTATTCGCTGAAAGTGACTGCCCGGAAACCAGGATCTGCGGAAAGTTCCCGGTAAAGGGCTTTTAGGAAATTCTCCCCGTCCTCAGGATAAAATTCCCAGGCATTTTCTCCGTCCAGAATGATGCTAAGTAAATGAGGGCCGGGCATTTTATTGACATTGTCGCGGATATGCCGCAAGGTTCCCATAAAGTCATTCACTGCATCACGGGTGGACATATGCGAATAGGTAAAGCCGATCAGGTCAGATAAGGTCTTGTCCCGAAAAACAATATTGATCTCTTTTTCCTGGTTCTTGGCCCGGTAGCCTTTATAAAGGGCATCGCTATAAACATCATTGCTGATGAAATCCTTGCGTAAAACGATCTTCAGGGTATTAGCCAGGATATCTTCATCAGTAGCTATCCATTTAATGCCGGCATCCACCATCAGGGGAATTATATCTTCGCTGACGCTCCCTTCGGATGGCCACATGCCGCGAGGCTTACGGCCGAAGCATTTCTCGTAATACTCCACTGCCCTTTGTATTTGGATGCGTGCATCTTCAGGATGTTGGAATGCTTTTTTGGGCAGGATTATTTCCGGGGTGGCAATTTTAGCAGCGTCGGTATTACATAATAATGGCAATATCGGATGATAAAAAGGAGTCGTTGTTATTTCGATCTGTCCCTTATCCTGCAGCTCTTTATATTTACCGATAACCTGGGCCATGATATCACGGTGTTTCTTGACTACATAAAGTTTATCATCCTCCGTGAAATTCTTTCCTTTGTCAATTATCTGCTGCAGGTTCATATCTCTCTTGCGCCAGTATGGATCGATCCATACTAAATTAAACAAGACCTGCAGGTCCAGGTAATCCTGGGTAGTAAAATAACGTTTGATACGCTGCAGTTCCTGGACCGCAGTGTAACGCCCCCTCTTGTCCAGTAATTCCGCGTACCGGGCGAACGAATACACCATAGTGCTCCAGTTCGCCATAAAGAAATTTGACAATATATAATTTTTATCTTCTTCAGTTAATTTAGCTGCCGGGATCAGGGTCTTGTCCAGGAATTCATCTGAAGCATTATTCTTGACGTAATCTTCAATTTGCACCAGCAAGGACGGCACCAGGTTAAAGGTTTGATGGATTTGCGGAAATTCTTCCAGAATAGCGGCCATGTCGTAGTAATCTTTGGTGCAGTGCAGGCGCACCCAAGGGAGGCTGTATTTTCCGGTCAGGTCATTTTTATAATAAGGCTGGTGCATATGCCATAAGATGGCTACATGAAGCGGCTTATTTTCCATTTACCTTTCTTTCCCGGAGACAAGATTGTAAGCATTCTCTTGCATTATTTTAAAATCCTTGGCGGTGAGATGAGCCGCAGCCAAAGTATGTTTGATCAAGGTTTCGTTCATAAGATCATCCGGCATATGTGTGTCAGTATTAAATACTAATTTTGCGCCGTAAATATGAGCCAGGCTGCCGACATGTTTATTGGTTTTATTATGACCTTTTCTCGTCGTTATTTCCAGGCATACCTTATTAGTCCTGGCCAGTTTTACATCATCCTTGGAAATATTGCCGGGATGGGCCAGGATATCCACCTTGGCTTCAATGGCTGCCCGGTTAGTGCCTTTGGGCACTGGCTCGACGGTTGTCTCACCATGGACCAGGACTATCTCTGCTCCCAGGTTTTTAGCCATTTTGAAGGCTTGAGAAATCAACCGCGGAGGAACATAGGTTAACTCAGCGCCGGGAATAACTTTGATCTTATATTCGCGGGTTAATATTTTGCTGACTTTCACAATTCTGGGTATGGTCAGGTCCAAGTTGGAAAAATCGACATGATCAGAAAGGCAGAGTACTTTATAGCCGGCAGCTAATGCCCGGTAAGCCAGTTCTGACGGTATCAATACTCCGTCGCTAAAAAAAGTATGAGAGTGTAGATCTATCATTTTTGAGTCCTGTCGCTGGTTTCTGGTCGCTAGTCTAAATACGGTCGCTAGTTACTAGTTTTTGGTCGCTAGTTTTAATGGTTTTTGACTAGTAACCAGAAACCAGTGACTGTATTTAAACTAGCGACTGGTAACTAGAGACTAGCTACTGTATTTAAAAGTGCCCCCGACAGGAGTCGAACCTGTGATCTTCGGTTTAGGAAACCGCCGCACTATCCAACTGTGCTACGGGGGCGTCGTTTCGCTCGCCAAAATCCTCCAGCGCCTGCTGTCGAGTAGCTTGCTTCACTCCACAATAAGTCATGTTAACAAGGTCAATATATCAAATATTTCCGTCGATGTCAACAAATTAAAGCCGGTAAATCAAAATTACTGCAGCAGCTTTTTAGACATATGATGCAGGTCCTGATTAGCCATCGCCAGGACCTTTTTCTTTACTGTCCGGGAAAAGTATTCCTTTTCGGTTTTGGTTAACTCTTTGCCATTAATCTTTTTCATGAACAGTTCTTTTTGTTTGGAAGAAAAGATCTGATCCAAATGCCGGTCTAGAGGATCCAGGGTTATGGATTTTGCCGGCCTGCTGATCTTTCTTGTATAGAACCGGTTGGTATTGTGCTGTTTTCTCCTGAAAATACCCAATACCTTAATAAGAATGCCTTCGATAAAATATCTAATGTTCATTTTTGTCCTAGTGTTGTATTAAAATATACAAATATTGTATGAATACGTACAATTACTATTACGCTTAACAATAAAAATAGGAGACAATTTATGTCCCCTATTTACTTAGTCTCGGGTCACGAGTCAGCGGGTCTTGATAAAACTATATAATTAGAACTTAATAATAGAAAAGATGTCAAACCCTTTGAGTTTATCCCGGCCGTGCAGGAAACCAAGTTCTATGACAAAGCCAATGCCAGCTACCTTACCGCCTAGTTTCTTGACCAATTTTGTACAGGCTTTTACTGTGCCGCCGGTAGCCAGCAGATCATCAATTATAAGGACCCTGGCGCCCCTTTTAAAGGCATCTATATGCATTTCCAGTGTATCAGTGCCGTATTCCAAAGCATAGGTTTCTTTAATAGTGCGGTAAGGGAGTTTGCCTGGCTTGCGTATCGGGACGATCCCTATACCCAATTTATAAGCCAAAGCAGAGGCAAAAATAAAGCCGCGTGATTCCACGCAGAGTATTTTGTCTATCTTCATTGATTTGTATTGTTTTGCCAATAGGTTGATCACTGCTTTAAACGCTGACGGGTCGCCGATCAGCGGCGCAATATCCTTAAAGATGATGCCCTTTTTAGGGAAATCCGGGATATCCCGGATAAATTCATTTAGCTTCTTCATAAATTAATTCTCCATCTTTGGCTTGTATTTATCCAGGGTCATGGAGCGGCGCAATTTACTTAAGGCTTTCTTTTCTATCTGGCGGATTCTTTCCCGGGAGACTCCTAATTTTTTACCTATCTCATCCAGGGTCATAGGTTCCGCACCGCCTATACCGTACCGATACTTAATAATGCGCACTTCCTTGGCATCCAGGTACTTAAAGCAGGTAGCGATGGTCTGGGGGATTTTCACGTTTTCATCATATTGTTTTTCCGGGTCCAAGCTGGTGGTATCATTGATAACGTCTCCGATGGTAATATCCGATTCTTCATCTATCGGCGTATCCAGTGAGGTGGTCCCCATAGAAAGCGCATGGGTTTCAATAATGTCCCGAAGTTTCTCGGCCGGTATTTGCAGGTGACGGCCCAGTTCTGTCAGCGTGGGATTTTTACCCAGCTTTTGCGTCAGCTTTTTATTCATCCTGAGCATTTTCTGGATCTCTTCTATTTTATGAATAGGAATACGAATGGTTTTGGTCTGGCTCGAGAGAGCCCGGGCGATGGCCTGTTTTATCCAGTAGCTGGCATAGGTGAAGAAATACCCTTTGCGGTAATTAAATTTTTCCACGGCTTTCATCAGTCCGATATTGCCCTCTTCGATCAAGTCCAGGAACGAGAGTCCCTGCTCTCGATATTTTTTGGCAATACTGATCACCAAACGCAGGTTACCTTCGATCATGCGCCGGCGCGCTTCCATATCCCCTTTTTTCAGCCGGTTGGCCAGTTTAATCAATTCCTCGTTGCTGATCAAGGGAAGCTTGCGTACCTGGTTCAAATAGATCTTTAGAGTGTTGTCGTTTACTACTGGCATCTTCTCCCCTGCATGTCCAGGATGAAACTAGTTTATATTATCTTATTTATAGTCTTTAGGCAAGTAAAAAATAATCAGAAACGATTATCCCCTGCTGATTTGTCCAATGAACAGGACAAATCAATCCCCCCTAGTTTCGCAATGCGAAACTGACAGGGAGGACAGGCGACGCGGGGACAGGCACAGATTAGATCAATTAAAAAGTGATTGTGAAATCCTGATATTTATTCTGGTATGGAGCCCATTCTAGCTTCAGCTCAGAAATATATTCAGACATATCTTTGGTCTGGAGATCACGTGTCAGTTTCTGCACATTTTGCTTGTCACCTTCAGCTTCTATTTCCACTTCGCCGTTGGCCAGGTTTTTGACAAATCCGGTCAGCCCGAGTGAGCTGGCCAATCGCCGGGTATAATACCGGAAGCCCACTCCTTGTACTGTCCCGGTTATAATGATATGTGCCGTTGTTAATTCTTTTGCCATGGCCATTTCTCAATCTTAGGAGTAAAAAAATTCTCCGAGAAGTTCAAGCCAAAGGTGAAATTGTCAAAATCTAGATTACGGTAATGCTGCAGGTTGAGCAGTCCCACTTCCAGGCGTATCTTTGGCGAAATCAGGATCCGATAGCCGAGATTATAACCTTCGCCTTCCTTATCAAATATGAATTGGGTATTAGCAGTTATCTTTGATACTCCCAGCAGGGCCCGCCAGCGGCCGTTCTCCTTTAGTTTCGCTCCTGCGGTAATATAAATATTATAAAAAGTAACCAGTGGTTTGTCAAATGAAAGATAGATATCCTGATCATAAAAACCAATGCCGCCATTCACCGGGTATTGGTCGGCAGATATAAAGTTGTATTTACCGTGCGGGACAACTCTTTTAGTTTTCGTAAGTTCGTCGCTGAATTGTTCGGCATTAATGCGCAATCCTAATTCCAGCCCTGGCAAGAGGCCAGCGTTGATCTTAAAGATGTATTTATGCGCTGCCAAGGCATAATAGCCATTATCCAGGACAGCAGCAACAGGAATAGTCAGCAGGCCGGTCGGGCCATCGATGGTTGCGGACCGGTAAAAAGATGAGTCTGCTCTTTCCGCGCAGTAGGTGAGAGATGGGAGTAATAAGAAGGAGATTATAATAAAAGAAGTAATTTTGTTCAAAACAATTCCACCCCGGGTTAGTTTATGCTGATGGTGCCGAATTCACCGTCGTAACCAGGATTTATTTTCACGTCCCCTTTTCTCATCTTGCTGATTGCCGCAGCTATGCTGGCCGATGTGTATCTGCTGATCTCATCAATTCCAGTGTCCATGAGGATCGTGAATTCAGTGCCGAAACGGGAGATCAGGTTAGCATATTCTTTTTCCACTTTTTTTGAACTGCGGCCTACTCCCAGAACTTCAGCAATTATTTCTTCCAGGGGGATCAGGCTTTTGAACGGTATGGCTTTATCCGGCCGGGTTTTAAGTTTGCGGTCAGCCAATTTTTCAACTCGATGTAATACGCCAATGGTCACTGGTTTTTTACAGGCGGGACAGATAAGATTTTGCGCGATAGTCTCTTCCGGGCGTGCCCGGTAGGAGCATAGGCGGTGGCCGTCAAAATGATACTTACCTTCTTCCGGGAAGAATTCAATCGTGTAAAGGAATTTGGAACAGTCTTTGGTTTTGATGGCCTTAGTGATCTCTGAATATAAATTTGTCGAGTCTGGCAAAGCAAATACATTTGCTTCCCGTCCCAATTTGCGCAGCGAGTGGGCATCGGAGTTGGAGATAAGAGTAATATTGTCTAAGGCCGAAAGCCGCCAGTTCATGGTCGGGTCGCTGGATAATCCGGTTTCCAGGGCAAATATATTTTTTGCTTGCGACCCAAAGGCCTCTGGCAAGCTGTCAAAACCAGAGGCTGAGCCAAAAACGCCAAAATGCGGCGTCCAGGCATGCGCCGGAATGATCATACAGTCAGCTGAAGCCTCAAGTACTATTTTGACTAATTCTTCAGGGTCCAATCCCAGTATTGGACGGCCATCGGAAGCCAGCTTGCCGTAAGAGGATATCTGCCGGATTATTTTTTCAACTGTTTCAAAATCCGGGGCCAGGAGAATATTATGAACTTTAAAGCATTCCCCCTGCCGGTAGAAAATATTAGAGACTTCTGCGGTCAGGAAAAACTTAACGCCTTCATATTCAAAGGTGCCATACCCTACCGGCTTAAGACTGCTTTTTAATTCCTTTAACCACTCTGGATGGGTAAAATCGCCGGTACCCATGACCTGGATGCCTTTGATCCTGGCCCATTTGGCTATACTGGGTATGTTCATTTCCGGGCTGGTCGCCCGGGAATACCGGGAATGGATATGTAGGTCGGCGATTAAAGACATTACATTAAGCCTTTCTCTTTAAAACTGAAATAATTATTTTTTGATACGATGACATGGTCAATGACTTCAATACCCATTATTTTACCGGCTTCTACGAGTCGCCGGGAAATATGCATATCTTCTTCTGAAGGATTGGTATCGCCTGAGGGATGATTGTGTGAAATAATGATCTGGGCCGCGGTATTCCTGACGGCCGGCTCAAATACTTCACGCGGATGGACCAGGCTGGCATTCAGGGAACCGATAGAAATTACTTCTCTTTTGATTTCCTGATTACGCGTATCCAGGTATAAAATAATGAAGTGCTCCTTTTTATGGTCACGGATGTCTTTGAGCTGGATAAAAACATCTTCCGGTTTCAGGAATAATTCAGACTTTTTTTCCTGCAGCAGCCTTTTGCCTAATTCAAAACAAGCCACTATCTCACAGGCCTTGGCCGGGCCCAGCCCGTCACATTCCTGGAAGTCTTGAAAAGTCAGGTGCGGCAGTTTATCAGAACCATACTTTTTTAGGATTTTGCGCGCCAGCTCCACTACATTCTCGCCTTTTTTACCGGAGCGGAGCAGGATCGCCAGGAGTTCGGAATTGGATAGTTTTTCAGGCCCGTAATGAATCAGTTTTTCACGCGGACGGTCTATGGAGGGGACTTCATTCATTTTCATTCGTGCGGCTTTCCCGTGTGCTTTATTTGTTTTTTATATACTTAAGTATTTATATCGGGGCGCTCCCGATGAAGTTAATCGGGAGAACCTCACGGACCCGAACCGTGCGTCCGCCCACTAACAAGAGCGCCGTGTCCGCCGTGCTTTAGTGGCGGAGACTACACCCATGATGAGTTGAGTTTTTATCTCGGGGTGCCCGGACTTGAACCGGGAACCTCACGGACCCGAACCGTGCGCGCTAGCCAATTGCGCTACACCCCGGGATAAAAACTCAAATACCTCAATTTTCAGCTTCCTACAAACTTGCTAAATATACCAATAAATCCCATACAAGTCAAGAGAACAATTATACCCGCACTTATTACTCCCAGCAATATACTGGGAAAGGCATACCGTAATTTTATGCCAAATAAATAAGCGGCCACACAACCGCTCCAGGCTCCTGTCACCGGCAGAGGTATAGCCACAAATATAGCCAACCCGATAGCGCCGTATTTTTCCACTGAGTCACTGTGTTTGCGGGTACGGGCAAAGAGCCAGGTAAAAAACCTGTTAAATATCGTCCAGCGCATTAAGAATTTACTGGTTGAATCCAGCAGGAGCAAGATAGGAATAATGATCAAGCTGTTGCCGAGAACTGACAGCCAATACGCTTTAGCATAAGGAAAACCGAAAGATAGGGCCAACGGTATTCCTCCTCTTAATTCACTGACCGGCAAGGCTGAAACAATGAAGACGACCATCTCTTTGGAAAAAGTTTGTTTCAGGAACTCAACGATATGGGTGATCATGTACTCCCCTTTTCTTCAGGCCAGCCAAATTCTCCTATTAAAGGCACAAAAACGCATTTGCCGTAATCGAATATTTTCATTTCTCCTTTGTACTTCTCTCCCACTACCAGGTCCTGGCCAAAAGACGATCCTAAGGGTATGACTATCTTGCCGCCTTCCTTAAGCTGGTCTATGAGCGGCTGGGGAATATTCGGTGCGCTGGCGGTAACAATGATCCGGTCGTAGGGAGCAAGTTCCTGCCACCCGACACTGCCATCACCTACCTGCAGGTGTATGTTTTTATATCCTAGTTGCTGTAATGTTTGCTGCGCTTCATGGCTGAGTTCGGTCAGGCGATCGACAGTATATACGGTTTCCGCCAATTCTGCCAAAATGGCTGTCTGGTAGCCGCTGCCGGTGCCGATCTCCAATACTTTTTCATCGCCATATAATTCCAGCAATTCAGTCATCAGCGCTACGATGTAAGGCTGGGAAATAGTCTGCCCTTGAGTTAAGGGAAGCGGGTGGTCGTTATAAGCTTCCTTCAAATACTTCTGCTCGACAAATTTATGCCGTGGGACTTTCCGTAAGACATCGATCACCTGCTGGTTTTTTATACCCCGGGCCACTATTTGTTCCCGTACCATTTTCTCTCGTGAGGCGATATAAAGGTCGAATTCTGCACTCAAGTATTCACCCTAGATTCAAAAATTTAACAAATGGATAATGATAGTTTTAATACCGCCGAAACCTAAAGCCAATATCAGGCAACTCGTCAGGCTTCCTGCGGACAGCAATAAATAACTTCTTTGTTTGTCCAGTTTGAGCAGGTGCGCCAGCAGGACGCCGGTCCACATACCGCCGCCTAATGAGGGCATAGCTGATACCAGTAATACCCCCCACTGTCCGAACCCTTGCGCTCTTTTCAGCACTAAAGCTTGCCAGTTCCGGTCCTCCCTGATGATCCTTTTTTTCTTATATCCGGTACGAGTCCATCGTTGCTGCCACAGGTGCCAGCGGGCCGTGATAAATTTTATTTTTTGCGGCCGCTCATAAAGGTAATAAAAAAGCGGTATCTGGACTGCATCCATGACAAATATGAAAATCACGGCAATATACCATTTCACGAACATGGCTACGGCTATAGGAATGGAAATAAGCCGGCTGGCCAGCATATGAGTAATTATCAGGGCTAGGGTTTTTAAAATAAAATTTTGGATCAATTACGCTCCCATTTACTGCCAGATTCGCTTGAATATCAGCCACTGTTCAGGATGCTGCTGAACTTGTCTTTCCAGCATTGAGGCAAATGTTTGGGTAATAATCTTTATTTGCTGTTCTTCCGGAGCATTATGATCCCACATTATCGGTTCGTCGCAGCTGATGTGAAACTTATTGATCCCTTCCCTGACCGAAAAACCGGGAATGATCGGCACCTTTGTTTTAACCGCTATCTCCGCCGGGCCGCTTGGGAAAAGGGTTTTCTGCCCGAAAAACAGTACTTCAATTCCCGTATCTCCTCCTAAGCCCCAATCTCCTACCAGAGTTAATATTTCGGCATTTTTGAGGCCTTTAAAAGCATTTTTAAGGCCTATTCCCAGAGGAACCAGTTTGGTACTATGGTAATTACGGTTATTGACAAAAAGATCATTTATCCTTTTGTTCTCATGCGGCTGGTATATCAGGTTGTTAGTAAAGCCCAGTGAATCAAGAACAATAGCGGCAATTTCCCAGTTTCCAAAATGCGCAGAGACGATGATGAATGGTTGCTTCTGCCGGTTAAGTTCAGAAAATAAGTCAACTGTTTTAGGCGCCATTATGTTTTTCGCCTGCTCCTGGTTCAGGGCCCTGATCGAGAAAAACTCAAAAAGGTATTTATAAAAGTTAACAAATACATTCCGGGCTTTTTCTTTTCTCGCCGCCAGGCTAGTTTCCGGTGGCAGAATATAGCGCAGGTTGGCCAGTACATTGGCCCGGTGACCACGGTTGAACAAGTAAGTCAAATAGCCTAATATTCCGGCCAGGGCATAATTGCACCTGGGTGGACAAGTATGTGCCAAAAATTGCAGCAGGCGATAGACCCAGTACATCATGTATTTAGCATTTCCAGAATAGAATTTGCCGCCATGAGTGACGCATTGGGTTTGGCGATCTTCCCGGCGTTCTCCTGCATGGCTTCCAGTTTTTCAGGATGGCGTATCAGGTATTCGATGACCTGCTGCAGGTCGGTAATATCATCTAGCCTGATAGCCACGTGGTGTTTGCATAAAAACTGGCTGTTCTTCTCTTCCTGACCGGGAATCGGGTTGATTATTATCATCGGTAAATTTTTAGCCATTGCCTCGGAAGAAGTCATCCCTCCCGGTTTGGTGATGACCAGGTCACAGGCATCCATGACTTTATCAATATTTTTGGTATAACCCATGATCCGTAAGGAGGACCCAAAACGGAAAGCTTTACGCTTCATTTTGCGCCTTAATTTCCGGTTTGTTCCGCAGATGGCAATAGTCTGAATAGGCATCCGGACATTGGCTAATTGCTTAATAACTGCATCCATCGGGCCCAATCCCTGGCTTCCTCCCATTACCAATATGGTCGGCAACCATGGATTAAGTTTCATCCTTTGCTTAGCTGATATTTTATCCTGGGTAATGGCAAATTTTGGATCGATAGGAATGCCCAGTACTTTTATCTTCCGGTCTTGTATTCCCAATTGGATCAGGTCCTGTTTGGTTTGACTGGTAGGCACAATAAATAAATTTGCGTATGGGGCATTCCAGTAGGCATGCGCCCGGTAATCAGTCACTACTCCGATCAACGGCTTGCGCCACCCGGTTTGCTCCTTATAAGCTGAAATAAGCATGCATGGCGCAGCTTGCGTGCAGACGACTACATCAGGATTATAGAAGGCCAATAGCTTTTCAATCTTTTTTAATTTCAGCTTGCCCAGCATACTGCGCAAGGTAACCGTGGCATTTAGAATATCCGGATTGTCATAAAGGTAGTCCCATAGTTGCGGAGTCCGTTTAATAATTCCGGAATAGGTCTTAGAGATGACTTTGCTTAAGATCGGGTACATATAACGCAGGGAGTCTATAGCGTCGGTGTAGATACGCGGATTGACATTGCGGACCGCTTCCTGCAGCGCCTTGGCCGCGGATTCATGGCCAGTGCCTGGATGGATATATAGAAAGAGGATCTTCTTCGGTGCCAATATAGGCCTCGTTTTTCTTTAACATGAAACTGTAACATTTTATCGTTTTGCTCAACAGCTTAAAAATCGGGGTGCCCGGAGTCGAACCGGGGACCTCTCGCACCCCAAGCGAACGCGCTAGCCATCTGCGCTACACCCCGATTTTTAAGACGTTGAACTATATTATCGATTATTCAAATAGCCATCGGAGTTTATCCGCCTCAGGCGGACTACACCCCGATTTTAAAAATACTTAACCTAAATTATTTGTCCAATGTTGCCAGTATACTGCGCAGGTCCCTCTTGAGTTCCTTGGTAAATTTGTGCCAATCAACTTTGCTGGCTGACTGTTTCTTTTCTTTGGTCTCTTCCAGTAGTTTCTTTTTAGCGCCGGCGATAGAATATTTTTTCTGGTGCAACAACTCTTTCACATAGAGGATCTTTTCAATATCCTCTTTCCGGTAAAGCCGGTGTCCCCCATCGCCCTTAATAGGACGGATCAGGCTGAACTCCTTTTCCCAATAACGCAGGACATAAGGTCTCACCCCGGTGATATTAGCTGCCTGTCCTATGGAATATAATTTATCTTCTATTTTCACCCCGCCCTTCCTTTCTGGCAGAATAAAATCATTTATACCAACGATTACCAAGCTCTTCCTGAAATGTTATTAGGAAGGGCTGGGTTCATGATTTATAATTTTAGCACATTTCCGACGGAGTGTCAACCGTCTAACTGTTAATTTCCTGCTTAGGTTGCCGGGTCATCAGGTCCAGAACTGCCCTTTGCGGTTGCTTCCGCTCAAATAATACCTGGTATACTTGTTCGGTAATGGGCATGCTGATCTTATATTTTTTGGCAACATGCCGCACTGCCCTGCAGGTATGTATCCCTTCTACGACGGTACAGATTTCCTTCATTGCTTTTTCATACGTACTGCCTTGCGCTATTTTTTCGCCGCAACGGCGGTTTCTGCTGTGCGGGCTGAAACAGGTAGTGATCAAATCCCCTAGCCCGGACAAACCACTGAAGGTTTCCGGCTTAGCTTTAAAGTGTTGGCCCAGTTTCATCATTTCAAAT
Source organism: uncultured Clostridia bacterium (assembly GCA_964517965.1). Taxonomy (GTDB): domain Bacteria; phylum CAYTYR01; class UBA6262; order UBA6262; family UBA6262; genus UBA6262. Next base: position 1,327 of record CAZFDO010000028.1, on the reverse strand, counting down.
ATACCCCGGGTAATGATCGCGGATTTAGCATTAGTGCCTAAGCCCATCCCGTCGCTGATGCCGCAGGCAATAGCGATGATGTTCTTAACTGCTCCTCCCAATTCCACTCCCAATACATCACTGGTAGTGTATGTCCTGAAATAGCGGTTCATGAATGCCTTCTGCAATATTTGGGCAGCTTTAGTATTTTTGCAGGCGATTACCGAGGCTGCCGGTTTCCTGGCCGCAATTTCGTTGGCTATATTGGGGCCGGATAAAACAGCAATATTATTCTTCATTCTGTCAGGAAGCTCATCAGCCAGTACCTGGGACATGGTCATAAAGGTTTTATCTTCCAGTCCTTTGGTAGCACGTATTACCAGTAGATTCCTATTTAATGAAAGCCGGCCCAGTTTTCCGGCGGTAGCTCTTAGGAAAGCAGAAGGGACAACTATTACGGCTATCTCTGCACCGGCCATGGCTTGCTCAAGATTTGAGTTTATGGTTATATCCCTTGGCAGCCTGATATCCGGAATAAATTTGAATTTCCTGGATTGGGATAGTTGCGCGGCCAGGCGCTCGTTAATTTCCCAGACCGTAATATGGTGGCCATTTTCGTGCAGCATTTGGGCGATGGTTAATCCCCAACTGCCGGCCCCTAAAATAGTAATCTTCTTTTTCATGGTGTTTCCTCTTTTTTTGTTTTAAAACTGAACTTATGTTCTTCATGTTTCAAAAGACGCTTGATATTCGGGATATGCTTAAGATCGATCAAAATAGCGATCACCAAGACGAAATAAAATAATTCCCTTTGACCGCAATTAAGGTACCAGACCAGTAGCGGCATTAGCGAAGCCGCGATGATCGAGCCTACGGAAATATAGCGGCTAATGGCTAGAGTTAAGACAAATAAGGCCAGGGCTATAAGGGTAGCTGCCGGCGCCAGGGCGAGTAAAACCCCGGTACTGGTCGCCACTCCCTTCCCTCCTTTGAAATTCAGGAAAATCGTCCAGTTATGCCCGCAGATCGCGGCCAAACCGGCCATGATCCTGAAGATCTCAGTGGATGAACCGGGCGCAAATTGCGCCGCCAGAAGTATTGGGATCACGCCTTTCAACATATCTATGATCAAGACCCCTATTCCAGCTGCTTTACCAATACTGCGGAAAACATTAGTGGCCCCGATATTGCCGCTGCCCACCTGCCTGATATCGATCCCTTTGAGCAGTTTACCAGCCAGAAATGCAGTTGGTATGGAACCGATCAGGTAAGAAGCACCGATGATCAGAAATACATTTAAGAACATGCCTATTTCCTTTTCAGTACAAATTTCATTGGTACGCCATCC
>CAZFDO010000027.1:0-13956 GCA_964517965.1 uncultured Clostridia bacterium | reverse complement strand
TGACTTTCTTTGTCACTGAAGGCAATAAGATCAAGATCGAAAAGGTTGAAGTAGCGGGGGCCCGGTTTCTTAAAGCTAAGAAAGTACAAAGCGTGATGAAAATAAGGAAAGGGAAAATATATAAAGAAGAAGTAATGACCAAAGGGGTAGAAGAACTGACCAAGTATTATCGCAAAAAGGGTTTTTATAATTTTGCCATGGAAGACCCCCAGATTACGTATAATGAAGACCATTCCCTGATGACGGTTAAAATTAATCTGACTGAAGGGTTGCGTTATAAAATCGGCAAAGTTACTTTTAGCGGGAATACGGTGCTGGCGGAAAAAGATTTCCGGAAAGATTTAACGGTTAAAGAAGCCCGGCTGTTCAATCAGGAAGATTTCGACCAGGCTACGGCTAATATCCAGGCGCTGTATGCCGATAAAGGTTATGTCTTTGCCCGGATCAATCCTAACGTGACCACTCATGATGATACGCAAGTGATGGATATTGAATATCAGATCGCGGAAGGGCCGCTGGCTTATGTCGGCAAGGTGGAAATAGCCGGCAATGAGATCACCAAGGATTATGTGATCCAGCGGGAAATATTATTGCAGCAGGGTAATCCGTTAAGCATGACCCGGGTGCGCCGCAGCCAGGAACAGCTTTATAATCTGGGCTTTTTTGAGGATGTGGGCCTGGATACCCGGCCGAACCAGGAAAGGCCGGAAGACCAGCTGGACCTGATCTTCAATGTTAAGGAAAAATCGCAGGTCAATGTACTGAGCCTGGGACTGGGATTCAGCACCGTTGATAAAGTAGTCGGTAATATGCAAATCCAGATCAATAATCTCTTTGGCCGCGGCCAAGGAGTCAACCTGATGTATGAGATAGGATCGTTACGCCAAAATTACAATATCAGCTTTTTTGACCCTTGGTTCATGCAAAAATATTTTTCTTTTGGGGCCAATGTATTTAATACCAGGAGGGAAAAGCAATTCTACTGGACCCGGACAGAGACGAATTATTTTAATGATATAAATGGCAAGGACCCCGCGCTAACGCTGCCGGATGGTCAAATTAATCCACTGCAATTGGCAGCGTCTTCGACCGAGAATGACTTTTATTCAGAAACCAGCAGGGGAATAGGATTTAACTTTGGCAAAAGGTTTAAGGAAATTTACAACAGCAGCATTGGTTATTCATATGAAGATGTCAGGATCAACAGTCTTTCCGAAAGAATTAAGCAGGAAGATCCAAGTGGCACCAGCCCATATAAAGGGTTGTATTACCAAAATATAAGCGATGAAATAGCCACTGGTAGTGACCAGGGATTAGTAAAAACCTGCGCGGTTTCTTTCGGCCTTTCACGCGATACCAGGGATAATGTCTTTGATACTACTACCGGGTCCAGGCACTCGATTAATTACAAGGTGGCGGGAGGTTATTTAGGCGGTGATAATTATTTTCAAAGAGTGGTCGGTGATACTGCCTGGTTCTTCCCCAGTTTCTGGAAGTTTGTCTGGGGTGTGCACGGTATGGCCGGGGTAGTCCAGCCTTTCGGTAAATCCAAGGTAGTGCCGGTATATGATAGATTTTATTTAGGTGGGGCAGAAACCGTTCGCGGCTATGAATATAGAGGACAGATCGGCGAGATCAGCGGCGGCAAATTTGTCTCCTTGTTTAATGTAGAATATGGGTTCCCTATTATCAGGGAAAAACGCCAGACTATTTTAAAAGGGGCCTTTTTTTACGATGCCGGCAATACCTGGAATACCACCAAATTAGGCCATTATGATTATGCCCTTAAACAGGGAGTCGGCTTTAGTTTGCGTTTTACTTTGCCGATGTTCCCGATCAGGTTTGATTGGGGTTATGGATTGAACCATAAAAAAGATGAAGCAAAGTCACAGTTTTATTTTAGTATAGGACCAGTGTTTTAAAAGCGGCTTATGGCAAATAGCGTATGGCTTATAGCAGAAGCATTGTTATCTTTGTTTTTTGCCATATGCCATATGCAATATGCCAAAAGAGGGGGAAAAGATGAAGAAATTTGTAGCAGCGATAATACTCAGTGTAATATTAACCACTGCGGGCATAGTCCTGGCGGCGGGATTAAAGATCGGGTATGTAGATATAGCCTCGATCTTTGACCAATATTCAGAAACCAGGAAAGCCAAGCTGGCTTTGGAGAAAGAGATCAAGGCTAAGCAGGATACGATCCAGAAAATGAGCGATGAAGTTAAAAATATGCGGGGAGCCCTCGAGGCGCAGCAAAGCACATTGTCTGCTGAGGATAAGAAAAATAAAGTCCAGGAGATAGACCGCAAAGCGCAGGACTTACAGAAATTCACCGAAGATTCAGAAACTGAACTGTCCAGAAAAGAAGCTGATCTTACCCAAAATATCCTGGCCAAAATACACGCCGCAGTCCAGCAGGTGGGCAAGGATAAAGGATTCTCCCTGGTTCTGGATAAAAACAATGTCATTTTTGGTATTGATTCCTGGGATGTAACCGCCGATGTCCTGAGGGCGATAGAAAGCGGTTCCGTGCCGCTGAGCAGCCCGACTTCCGGTTATATGCCTGCTCCCGGTCAGCCTCCAGCGCCGGCTAAGGATGGGGAAAATTCACCTTACCGATTAAATATTAAAGAGGACTAGCATGGAAAAAACTTTGGCTGAATTAGCGGCCCTGGTTGACGGTAAAATAATGGGCGATCCGCAGCTATTCATCAAGGGAGTGGCTGGTATCAAGGAAGCAAAAAAGGATGAGATCACTTTTTTATCCAATCCCCGTTACAGCAAGGATCTAGCGAAAACTGAAGCCGGGGCAATTATTGTTTCTCCGGATACAGAGACCCTGACCATGGCAGCTATAATTTGTGACAATCCTTATTTGGCGTTTGCCAAAATATTGGGCATTTTTTACCCTCAGGAACAGGTGATCCCGGAAGGAGTGCATGCTTCTGCGGTGATCAGCCCACAGGCAAAGATCGGCGCCAGAGTGGCTATTGGTCCGTATGTGGTGGCAGAAGAAGGCGCAGTGATCGGTGACGGGACTATTATCTATCCAGGTACATATATTGGCAAAGGTACCAGGATCGGTAATTCTTGCTTGCTTTATGCGAATGTTTCCATCAGGGAAAAGATAACTATCGGTAATAACGTCATTGTCCATCCCGGAGCTGTCATCGGCAGCGATGGATTTGGTTTTGTCCCGGCTGAAGGGAAAAATGTGAAAGTGCCGCAGACCGGTACCGTGATCGTGGAAGACGATGTTGAGATCGGGGCGAATGCCTGTATTGCCCGGGGGACTCTGGGAGATACTATTATCGGGTCTGGGACTAAAATAGACAGTTTGGTCCAGATAGCGCATAATGTGAAGATCGGACGGAATTGCCTCATTATCGCCCAGGTAGGAATTTCCGGCAGTACCACTGTGGAAGACAACGTGACTATTGCCGGGCAAGCCGGTACTGTCGGCCATATCACCATTGGCAAAGGAAGTATAGTAGCGGGCAAGGCCGGGGTGACCAAAGATGTAGCGCCGAAGGAAATAGTTAGTGGTTATCCGGCTCAACCGCACCAATTGGAGAAGAGAATGCACGCCGAGGTCAAGAAACTTCCTGAATTAAGCAAAAAAGTCCGTGAGCTGGAAAAAAAGATCGAGGAACTGGAAAATAAATAACCTACTAGCGACTGGCGCCTGCCCGCCAATGTTTGTTGGGTGGGACTAGAGACCAGCGACTGCATTTATGGAGGCATAATGGAAAAGCAAAAAACTCTCAAAGATCCGGTATCATTTTCAGGCACAGGTTTGCATACCGGCAGTACCACGAAGATAACTTTTAAACCCGCACCGGCGAATACCGGTATTAAATTTATTCGCATTGACCAGCCAAATTCCGGGGAGATAGCCGCAGATATCAATAATTTGATCGATGTCAAACGCGGGACTAATATTGGCCTAGGCAGCGTTAAAGTACATACGGTGGAGCATATACTTTCCGCGCTTTCCGGATTGGGCATCGATAATGCCTATATTGAAATAAATGCCAATGAGCCGCCGGTAGGGGACGGCAGCGCTTTGCCCTTTATTGAAACCCTGCAAAAAACCAGCATGGTGGAACAGGATGCACCCCGCCAGTATTATGAATTAAAAGAGCCGGTATATTATGTGCATGAGGATACCAGTATTATTGCCGTACCGGCGGATGAATTAAAAATAAGCTTAACCATAGTGTATAACCATCCGATGATCAAATCACAACATGCCAGTTTTATTGTTACACCGGAAACCTTTATTAAAGAGCTGGCTCCGGCCAGGACTTTTTGTTTTGATTTTGAAATAGAGACTTTGAAGAAACAGGGATTGGCCAAAGGCGGCAGTTTGACCAATGCGGTAGTGATCGGAGAAAAGGATATCCATAATAAACTGCGGTTTCCGGATGAGTTTGTCCGGCATAAAATCCTTGATTTGATCGGTGATCTTTGCCTGCTCGGCCAGCCCCTGAAAGCGCATATCATTGCCGTTAAATGCGGGCATCCTTCCAATGTAGCTTTTGTGCAAAAGCTGAGGGAATTAAAAAGCAAAAATGAGGCTCAGCCGGCAGAAAAAGAAGGGCCAAAGGCGGCTGCCAGCAGCAACCGTTTTGCCGGCCTGGATCTCGATAAACCATTGATGGACATTAATGAAGTGCAGAAAGTATTGCCGCACCGGCCGCCGTTCCTGCTGGTAGATAAAATCTTGAAGATCGAAGAAGATAAAAGAGCTATTGGCTTAAAAAATGTTACGATCAATGAAGATTTCTTCCGCGGGCATTTCCCGGGCCATCCCGTAATGCCAGGGGTATTGCTGGTTGAAGCGATGGCTCAGGTAGCCGGCGTATTATTGTTAAAAAAAAGTGAAAATGCCGGGAAACTGGCCTATTTCATGACTATCGATAAAGTAAAATTCCGTCAGACAGTAGTGCCGGGAGATACTATATACTTTGAGGCGGAATTGTTGAAAGTAAAGAGCAAGACCGGAATCGTTAACGGGAAAGCTTATGTCAATAACTCGTTAGTGGCTGAAGCAGAGTTTATGTTCATGTTGGTGGATAGATAAAAGGTAAAAGACCAGGCACAAAGGGAGAAGCAAGGCACAGAGGCACAAAGTTTTAGAGCAAAAGCAGGCACAAAGAAAGTACAAGAACAAGTCACAAAGTTAAAAGAAAGCAGGAAGTTCAATGTTAGGCACAGAGACACCAAGCAAAAGATTAGAAATTTTATTTTGCTTTGTACCTTGGCTTGGCCTTAAACTTTGTGCCTTTGTGCCTCGTTTTAAAACTTTGTGCCTTAATGATAACATTTAAATATTTCCGGAGGAAAAGATGAAAGTTCACAAGACAGCTCTGGTGCACCCTGACGCTATTGTTGGTGAAAATGTAGAGGTAGGCCCTTTTTCGATCATCGGGAAAGATGTCAAAATCGGTAAGGGCACAAAAATTGAAGCCAATGTGCTGATTGATGGCGATACGGAAATCGGTGAAGAATGCCATATTTTTACCGGGGCGATCATCGGGACTCCGCCTCAGGATTTGAAATACCAGGGTGAAAGAACCAAAGTGATCATCGGTAACCGTAACGTAATCCGTGAATATGTGACCATTAACCGGGGGACAGCGGCTGTGGGTGAAACTAAGATCGGAGATAATAACCTGTTCATGGCCTATGCTCACGTGGCTCATGACTGTGTGATCGGCAACTATGTGGTATTGGCCAATAATGCCACTCTGGCCGGTCATGTAGTGGTGGAAGACCGGGCAATTATTGGCGGGATGACGCCTGTGCACCAGTTCTGCCGGATAGGCACTTTTACTATCCTGGGCGGAGGCTCACGTACCAACAAAGATGTTCCCCCATACTGTAAGGCCGCCGGCAGTCCGATAAAGATGTATGGTCTTAATATCATTGCCCTGGAAAGAAATAATTTTTCGCAGGATGTGCGCAACCAGCTGAAAAAAGCGTATAAAATTGTTTACCGTTCCAAAATGAATACTTCCCAGGCGCTGATTCAACTGAAAAAAGAAACGAACTGGTGTGATGAAGTAAAATATTTTATCCAATTCATTGCTGAATCTGAGCGGGGAATTACGAAAGAATAGAAGCGTTTATAGCTCATGGCTCGTAGTTTCTCACGCACGACGCATGACGCACAACGCACAACAATCCTTAAGGGGTTCTATGCCAGAAGATAATAAGATCGGTTTAATAGCGGGGAACGGGGATTATCCCCTGCATTTTGCCCGGGCAGCTAAAGCCCAGGGCAAAAAGATCATTACCGTGGCGCTGGATGGCGAAACTGATCCTAATTTGACTAACCTGGTGGATAGTTTCTCCTGGATAGGCCTGGGGCAATTGAATAAACTGATCGATATCTTCAGGAAAGAGCAGATTACCCAGGTGGTAATGGCCGGGCAAGTAAAACATTTCCGATTGTTTGATCTGTTGAAATTGGACCTGCGGGCAGCTGCGCTGTTGAAACGCCTGCCAAATAAGAAGGCAGATACGATCTTAGGTGGAGTGGCTGAGGAGTTGGAAAAGGAAGGTATTTCCTTAGTCGATTCCCGGATTTTTCTGGAAAAGTTCATTCCGCAGGCTGGAGTGCTGACTAAAGCTAAACCAAATAAGGAACAGCAAAAAGATATAGAATTTGGCCTGAAAATCGCCAAGGGAATAGCCGGTTTGGATATTGGGCAGACTGTAATAGTAAAAGACCAGGCAGTGCTGGCAGTGGAAGCAATGGAAGGCACAGACCAGGCAATTCTGCGCGGAGGAAAGATCGGCAAAGGTGAAGTGGTGGTGGTAAAAGTATCAAAACCAGGCCAGGATTTCCGTTTTGATGTGCCGATCATTGGCGAGAAAACTATAGATATTTTGCGTGAAGCCGGAGCTCAGGTTTTGGCGTTTTGCGCCGGTGAAACACTGATACTCAATATAGAACGGGTTATCGAATTGGCAAACGAATATAAGATCTGTTTAGTAGCTATTAAGAGTAATTAGACAGGGGTTTCGTAATGTCTTCGCTTAAAATGGGGGTCATAGGAATAGGGCACCTCGGAGTACACCATGCCAGGATCGTCAGCAGTTTGCCTGATGTGGAACTCGTGGGTATCTGTGATATTAATGAGCCGCAGGTAAAGAAATTTGCCAAACTATATAAGACTACAGCTTATACTGATTATCATCAGCTATTGGATAAAGTTGACGCGATAAGCATTGCGGTTCCCACTCCGTTGCATTACCAGATCGCCAAGGATTTTATCAATGCCCAGGTCCATTGCCTGATTGAGAAGCCGATCACTCCGGCTCTGGCTGAAGCTGAAGAATTACTCGCCCTGGTAAAACAGAATAATTTAATTCTCCAAGTTGGGCATATAGAACGATTTAATCCTGCTGTTCTCGAAGCGCAAAAATATATCAATGAGCCAAAGTTCATTGAAGCTAACCGCTTAGGACCTTATGATCCCCGGGTAGCCCATATCAGCGTAGTTCTGGATTTGATGATCCATGATATTGATATTGTACTTTATCTGGTGCAGGACCGGATCGTGTCGATCGATGCGGTCGGGGCCAAAGTATTAAGCCATTTTGAAGACATTGCCAATGCCCGGATCCGTTTTGCTAATGGTTGCGTTGCTAATATTTCAGCCAGCCGGGTATCACTGAAAAAATTCCGTAAAATCAGGATTTTCCAGAAAGATTCATATTTATCATTGGATTATGCTAAGCCTGGTCTGAAAGTTTACCAGAAAAAGAAAGATGAAGTCATCAGCCTGAAGGATATAAAAGTGATTTATCCGCGGCTGGTAAAGGTAGAACCGTTAGCTGAAGAATTGAAAAATTTTGTCAGCTGCGTCAGGGAAGGCAGGAAGCCCCAGGTAACCGGTGAACATGGCCGCGATGCTCTGGAAATAGCCCTGGAAATAATGAGAAAGATAAAATAGTAACAAATAGGCACAAAGTTTTGAAACAACAGCCAGGCACAAAGGCACAAAGTTAAAAGCGGACAGAAAAGGTAATTGATATTTTTTCATAAGTCATGAGCCGGATATATGGAGTTGAGATGTCTAAAAAGATTTTCATCGTGGCCGGTGAAGCCAGTGGGGATATCCACGGCGCTAACCTGGTAAAGGAATTAAGAAAATTGCAGCCGGATGTAACCATTGTTGGGTTTGGCGGACAGAGAATGCAAGCTGCCGGGATGAAGCTGCTCTATAACCTGGCTGACCACGCGGTAATAGGTTTCTTTGAAGTCATCAAAAACCTGGTGCTGATAAAAAGTCTACTCAAAACCACGGCACAATATCTGCGCACGGAAAAACCTGACTTGGTAGTATTGATTGATTATCCAGGTTTCAATTTTAAGGTCGGAAAGCTGGCGCATTCATTAAAGATCCCGGTTGTATATTACATTGCGCCGCAGTTATGGGCCTGGTGGCCTGGACGGATCAAGGAAATTAAGGAGTTTGCCAGTAAAGTACTGGTGGTCTTCCAATTTGAAGAAGAGATTTACCGCAAGGAGAGTATCCCGGTTTGCTGGGTGGGACATCCGCTCCTGGAGCATATTCCGGCTGATCAGCCGGGAGATATTTACCAGCAGTTGAAAATCGACCGCCATAAAAAGCTGATCGGTTTATTACCAGGCAGCAGGCGCCAGGAAGTAGAGCACTTGTTACCGGTAATGCTGGCCGCGGCTGGCAAAGTTCTTGGCTCTCACCATGACCAGGAATATATTTTGGTGCGTTCGTCTACAATTGACCGTGCCTGGCTGGAAAAAATTATTAAAGATTCAGGACTTTCAGTCAAAATTGTTGATGATGAACTGTATCAGGTCAGGCGCCAGTTGACATTAGCCTATGTAGCCAGCGGTACTGCTACTTTGGAAATGGCTTATTTAGGTATTCCCATGTTGATCATGTATAAAGTGAATGCCTTGAGTTATCAACTGGCCAAACGCCTGGTGAAAATCCCTTATATCGGCCTGGCCAACATTGTCAGCGGGCAAAAGGTAGTGCCTGAATTTATTCAGGATGCCGTAGACGCTGACAGCATCGCCGCCCAGACAGAGAAATATTTAAATAATCCGGCTGAGCTTAAGGCGATCAAAGATAAACTGTTGCACATTAAGGATAAACTGGGCTCTCCCGGCGCTTCTGGCCAGGCGGCCCAGGAAATTGTGAAGGTGCTTCATGGATAATAAGACTATTTTTATAAAACTCTGGCGTTATGTTAAGCCCTACACTAAACGGCTTTTCTGGTCAGTACTATGTATGATCGGGGTAGCTATTTTTACCACTGCTTCGATGTGGATCCTGAAATATGTCGTTGACCGGATCTTTATTGAGAAGAATATCCGGATGTTATTAATGATTTCCCTGGCTCTGCCGGTGGTATTCCTGTTAAAAGGCGCCTGCTCCTACGGACAAGGCTATCTCATGTCCTTTATCGGGCAAAAAATTGTCATGGACCTGCGTGATAACCTGTATGAGCATTACCAAAGGCTTTCCCTGGATTACTTTGAGAATAAACGGACCGGTTCCATTATTTCCCGTATCACCAATGATGTCGGGATCATTCAGAATGCCGTATCCGGCGGCCTGGTCAGTTTTGTCAAAGACGGGTTGACCATAATCGGTTTGATCGGTTTGATGTTCGCCCTGCACTGGCGGTTTGCCATCTATACCCTTATTTTTAGCCCTTTTATCATTTACGCGTTGATGATATTTGGTAAAAAATTGCGCAATGTCTCCAATGAGTCGCAGCAAAAGACAGCAAATATCTATTCGATACTTTTAGAAACTATTTCCGGGATCAAGATCGTTAAGGCCTTCTGCGCTCAGGACCGGGAAATTGGCCGGTTTAAACAAGAGAACCGGGATTTCTTTAATATCACCATGCGCTCGATGCGGGTGATTGCCTTGTCTCCGCCTTTGATGGAATTTATAGGCGTCCTGGGATCGACGATTTTTGTCTGGTACGGAGGAATGGAAGTGATCCGCGGAGCCTGGACAGCCGGAGCCTTTTTCTCTTTTGTCGGGGCGGCTTTATCCACATATACCCCGATCAGAAATTTTTCCACTACTAATGCCGTCTTGCAGCAGACTATCGCTGCCAGTGAGCGTATCTTTAAGGTTCTGGACACTCCGCCCACGGTAATGGACATAAAAGAGGCCAAGGTTCTGCCTACGCTACAAAAAGAAATTGTGTTTGAAAAAGTTAGTTTTAAATATGACGCCGGCCCAGTGCTGAATGATATCGACCTGAGAGTAAAAGCCGGGGAGATTATAGCCATTGTCGGCCCGAGTGGCTGCGGCAAAACCACCTTGGTAAATTTAATTCCGCGTTTCTATGACCCAACAGCCGGCACTATCAGTATAGATGGTTTTGAATTAAAGGGTGTGACTATGGCTTCTTTAAGAAATCAGATCGGTATTGTCACCCAGGAAACTATTCTTTTCAGTGATACAGTAAAAAATAACATAGCTTATGGCTCTCCCCAGGCGACTGAAAAAGAAATTATAATGGCGGCCAAGGCTGCTAATGCGCATAATTTTATCACTGGCTGGGAGAAGGGGTATGAAACTCTGATCCGGGACCGGGGCGTAAACCTGAGCGGCGGCGAGCGTCAGCGTATTGCCATGGCTCGCGCTATTTTAAAAGATCCGCGGATCCTGATCCTGGACGAAGCTACCAGCGCTCTCGACAGTGAAAGCGAACAGGTTGTCCAGGAGGCGCTGGATCAGTTAATGATGAAACGGACTACCTTTATCATCGCTCACCGTCTTTCCACTATCCGTAAGGCTGATAAAATAGTGGTGTTGGAACAGGGCAAGATAGTGGCTATTGGTAAACACCAGGAATTGCTCAATCACTGCAGTTTATATAAAAAGCTGCACGAAATACAGTTTAGGGCTTAAGCTAGTCGCGAGTCTTCGAGTCCCGGGTCTGCGAGTCTTGTATACTAGGGGAGTTAGTAGTGCTTAATAAACTTCTTGCATTTATTGGGTATATCGCCATTTGGTTCATTGGTATTACCAGCCGCGTTAAAATCATTAATAATGGGATCACCGAAAAATTTAAAAAGGAAGGTCAGAACTATATCTATGCCTTCTGGCACGGCCGGCAGTTATTCCTCGTCTATTCCCACCGTTTTCGCCAGATCAATATCCTCATCAGTCAAAGCCGGGATGGCCAGCTAATCACTGATATTACCAGCTGGTTCGGGTTTAAGGCTGTCCGTGGTTCGTCTACCAGGGGCGGCCTGCGGGCTCTGGTCAAACTCGTGCAGGCAGCCACGGCAGGCGATGTCCTGGCTTTTACCCCTGATGGACCAAAGGGGCCTTACCGGGAAGTCCAGCCGGGAGTCCTGTATGTAGCCCAGAAAACAGGATTGCCTATTGTCCCTCTAACGTTTAGCGCTAAAAGAAAAATGGTAATTAATAATTGGGATAAGTTTGTCATACCCTATCCCTTTAACGATATTGTTGTCGCCAATGGCCAGCCAATCTATATCCAAAAAACAGATGATCTGGAAGAAAAGAAAAAAGAACTGCAGGCGGCGCTAAATCTGCTGACCGATGAAACCGATAAGTTGTTAGTGCTGCCTTAGGAGAAATCATGATCTGGTTATATAATATTATTCTCCTTATAGCGATTATTGTTAGCTCTCCTTACTGGATAGTAAAGCTTCTTTTTTCCAGTAAGTGGCGAGCCGGATTCCGGCAGCGGCTGGGGTTTAATTTACCCCGGCAATCAGAACCTGCTATCTGGCTGCATGCTGCCAGCGTTGGAGAAGTAAAAATTGCCGTTGCGCTGGTCCAGAAAATCAAACAGCGGCGAATTTCTTTGCCAGTCATCCTCTCGGTCATAACTCCCGCTGGTTTTACACAGGCCCAGGCGCAACTGGCTGGCCAGGCGGTTGTGGTCTTCGCCCCGCTGGATCTGCCTTTTATGGTCAGCCGGTTCATTAAAATAATGAATCCGGCTGTGCTCGGAATTATTGAAACTGAATTGTGGCCCAACCTAATTACTGTAGCGGCGAAAAGGAGAGTGAAGATAATCTTATTAAACGGGCGGGTGTCTGATAAAAGCTATCCGGCCTATCAAAAATATCAATTCTTGTTCCGGGCTTTATTGCAGCGCCTGGATTATGCTTGTGTCCAGACCGAAGAAGACCAGGAAAGATTCATGGCTTTAGGCCTTAAGGAAGGGCTTATTACCGTTTCTTCATCGGTAAAATATGATTTAGAAGTAGCCCTGGAAATCCCGCCGGAAACTGTCAGGGAAAAATTTCGGCTGCAAAGTTCCGCTGTTGTCTGGGTGGCCGGCAGCACTCGCGAAGGGGAAGAAACTATTTTACTGGCTGCCTACCAGATCATAAAAAAGCAGGTGCCGGGATTAAAGTTGGTGCTGGCGCCACGGCACCTCGAGCGCGTTCCGGAAATTGAAAAATTATTAACGGTAAACAAGATCACCTACTCTTTAAGTTCTAAGATCCAGGAAAACAACGCTTCTTTTGACTGTCTCGTGATCGACAGGATGGGAGAACTGCTTAAAGCCTATGCCATTGCTGAAGTCGTATTTGTAGGCGGCAGCTTGCTTGATTTCGGCGGGCAGAATATTCTGGAACCGGCAGCCTTGGCTAAGGCAGTTGTGTTCGGGCCGTATATGGGAAATTTTAAGGAAAGCGCGGGCTATTTATTGAAACAAAACGCGGTCATCCAAGTGAATAATCCTGAAGAACTGATTGAGCGGGTGAAGTTTTTGTTGACCCATAAGGAACCGGCCCGGCAGATGGGAATTCTAGCGCAGGCCAGCCTGGCCCTTAAGAAAGGCGCCCTGGTTAAAAATATTGAAGCTATGGAGAGATTGCTGGCAATATAAAGAAAGGCACAAAGGCACAAAGTTTTGAAGCAAGAGCAGGCACAGAGGAAATACAAGAATAAGGCACAAAGGCACAAAGGGGCTAGGGTGAAAAATATTAGTAAATATAAAAATATATTGGTAATAAGGCTCAGTTCCCTGGGTGATGTGGTGCTGACTACGCCGGTTTTTACTAATCTGCGGCGTTTTTTGCCCGAAGCCAGAATCTCGGTGCTTACTAAAAATCAATATCAGGATGTTTTCCTTAATAATCCGCACATTAATGAGGTCTTGACCCTGGACCAGCAGGAAAACCTGGCCAGCCTGATCAGCCGCATCAGAAAGAATAAATATGATTTGATCATCGACCTGCATAGTAACTTGCGCAGCCATCTCCTGGGATTGGCTGCCGGGGTGAAAATGATCCGCTATAATAAGCAGTCCTTAAACCGGTATGCCTTATTACATTTGGGAGCTGGCAACCCGGCGTTAAATAAAAGCGTGGTGGAACGCTATTTGGAGACCCTGACTTTCTTAGGGCCGCAACAATTTAACCCTGAAACAAAGATCTATCTTACGGAAAAGGAAATAAGGTCAGCGCAGGCGTTACTGGAAAATAACAGCATCAAGCCGGACGATATAATTATTGGTTTGAATCCCGGCGCAAAATGGGAAACAAAAAAATGGCCATTGCCTAACTGGGTAGATTTCCTGGCTATGTGCCAAAAGAATAAAATGAAAATACTGCTTTTTGGCGATGATAATGACCAGGCGTTTAGCAGTCAGATAATCAAGGAAATGGGAGACGCCAGGGATTTTATAGTTAATCTGGCCGGTAGAACAGATCTGCGCCAATTGATGGCCCTGATCAAGCAATGCCGGTTATTAGTAACCGGGGATTCCGGAGCTTTACATATGGCCCAGGCCCTGGCTGTTCCGGTGTTGATATTGCTGGGTCCGACAGTGCCTGAATTTGGTTTTATCCGCGCTAGAAAGAATGATGCAGTCTTATATAAAACATTGCCGTGCCGGCCGTGCAGTTTGCATGGCACGAATGAATGTGAACGGCAC
>CAZFDO010000026.1:0-13956 GCA_964517965.1 uncultured Clostridia bacterium | reverse complement strand
TTTTAATCTTTAAATCCTTTAAAACCTGTGCACTTTTAATTCTTAGTTGACATTTATGGTGAAAAAACTTGCTTTTTTTTCCGGTTTGGGGTATAGTTTTCAAATAGTTTTTAAAGGGAGGAATTCAAGCATGCTCAAAGCAATACGTAAAAACACTAAGATTTTCCTGTGGTTTGCAATCAGTGTTTTTGTCCTGGCTACTTTTGTAGGGCTGGGGAGCTATTTTTTCACCAGCACTGCGGATGTGGTAGCCAAGGTCAATGGCAAAAAGGTCAGGTATGAAGCGTTTAATGCTATTTTTTTACAGCGGCTGAATAACTACCGCAATAATTATAACATTGATATTAATGAGGAAATGGCTAATAACCTGAAAAAAATGACCCTTAATGAAATAATCAGCAAGATGTTGCTGCTGCAGGAAGCCAAAAAAATGAAGATAAAGGTCTCGAATAAAGAGCTCAGTGAGTTCATCCAAAATCTGCCCTATTTTCAGAAAGAAGGCAAGTTCGACCAACAGCACTATCTAAATATGATTAAAATGCAGCTGCGCACTACTCCGGCAATATTTGAAAACGATATCCGGGAGAGCCTGGTGATCCAGCAACTACGGGAAAAAATCACCAGCGCAGTAGCTGTCACCGATAAAGAATTGGCAGATGAAGTAGCAAAACAATTGAAAGATAAGAAACCCGCGCCAAAACCGGAAGACCTGCTCAAGGAAAAGGAAACAATTAGAGGGAGTTTATTACAGCAAAAGAAAGCCAAGTATTTTGAGGATTGGTATAAGAAGCTGGAGGCAAGCGCAAAAATCGAGAATAATCTGGAAGCGATAGAGAAGAAAATGACTGGCGGTACTCAGTCAGAGCAGGAACAGTAAAATCTAAGAGCAGTTGCCAGTAAATACAAAAGCAGTTAACCAAAACAAGGTTAACTGCTTTTTTCATACTTATTTACTGCTTCTCGCATTTACTATTAAACTTCTTAGCATTCTCTTAAGAAGTTTAATCGGCAATCCGACTACATTGTAATAGCAGCCATCAATTTTTTCAACAAAAGCATCTTTTTCTTCCTGTACAGCGTAAGCCCCCGCTTTATCTAAATGGCGCCCGGAATGAAATTCTATTTCTGCCGGGCTTAATTTTTTTATCTTGACCCTGGTCTTTTCATAAGCTACGATCTTTTTGCCAGTAAGCGTATCGATCACTGCCACGCCGGTATAGACAAAATGGATACTATCACTTAACTTGTTTAATATTTCCCTGGCGTGAAGCGGATCCCGCGGCTTGCCCAGGATCTCGCCTTTTCTCACTACTATGGTATCTGCCCCGATAACTATATGCTTTAACCCCTGGAATTGCCGCGCAATATCGCCAGCCTTTTGCAGAGCAAGTCTTTTAACTAGTTGCGACGGGGCGAGAGCAGGATCAACCTTTTCCTGAATAGTGCTGGGGATTATTTTAAACTTAAGGCCCATTTCCTGGAGTAATTGCTTGCGGCGGGGTGAAGCGCTGGCCAGGATGTAACGAACAGGGATACTCTTCATCAGACTACGGTCCGGTTCTTGATGCGGTTAATTTTTTCCATATATTTTTCATAGAATATCAGGTTCTTGGTATCAGCCATGTGCCGCGCAATAGCGATCAAACCCTGCGCATATTCGGCAGCCTCATCCAGCTCGGCATTGGCAATAAGTTCTTCTATTTTCAGGTCTTGGCGTTCTTCCTCATTAGGCTTAACTTTTTCCCTGGCCAGCAGATCAACATGTATGATCTCTTTAAACTCCGGCCTGGTAAATTCCCCGATATGAAAATATTCCCGTTGAAAAACAAGGTAAATAATGGCAAAAAAAGTGACTGCTCTGATCCAGGGCCCGGCAGTGACCAGGGTGATAAGGTTTAAGACCAAGGTCCCGATAAAAGCCCACTTTTTCAGAAAATACAAGCCGGTTATGAATACGCAATAGATAACGGAAAAAATAAAAAGCCGGGAATTAAACAAAAGCAAATAGGCCTTTGTCTCCGCCAGTTTTGCCGGGACCAGGGCAAATATCTTGGTATATCCCAGCACATCGCCTTTGTACACCAGCCACAGCGACAGGGTCAGGTAGATGACCACCAGGATATCAATAGTGATTGGTACTAGCTGTAGTTTATGGCGCATAATTATTCATTGATCCCAAATTTCTTTTTATCCCGGCAGCGTTCCCGCACTGTTTCTGAGCTTATTTCCCGGCGGCGTAATAACTGCTCTAAAGAAGAATCTATAGTATGCATTCCGTTAACTCCTCCGGTCTGGATAACCAGGGGAATTTGCTCCAAACGCTGTTCGCGTATCAAATTCCGCACGGCTGGCGTCACCACTAATATCTCCGTTGCCAGTACCCGCTGCCAGGGCCTTTCAGCATGAGGGAGCAGCATCTGGTAAACCATACCTTGCAGAGTTTCCGCTAATTGCATCCTGGCCTGACGCTGTTGTTCGACCGGGAACATATTGACGATCTGGCTGATCGCCTGTACTGAATCAAAGGCCGGCAAAGTCGCTATGATCAAATGTCCTGTTTCGGCAGCAGACAGCGCCGTAGCCATAGTTTCAGCGTCTCTTATTTCACCGATCACGATCACGTCGGGATCCTGGCGCAAGGCATGTTTCAGGGCGATGGGAAATGATTTAGTATCCAGGCCAACTTCCCTCTGTTTAACTATGCCTTTTTTAAAATCATGTACATATTCGATCGGATCTTCCAGGGTAATGATCACGCAGGAACGTTCTGTATTGATCAGGTCCACCATCCCAGACACAGTAGTGGTCTTCCCGGCATTAGTAGCTCCGGTGACGATCACTAAGCCATTATGTTTGCGGGCCAGGTCGGCAACCACCGGGGGCAAGCCAAGTTCAGTCAGGGTCCGGATATGGGATTCGATGCGCCGGAAAGCTATTTCCACATTTCCTCTCTGGACATGAACATTAAAACGGAACCGGACGATCGGAGATAAAGCGAAGGAAGAATCCAGCTCGAGCCGCTTTTCAAACACCGAGGTCTGATCTGCCGTTAAGATGCTGTACACCATTTTTCTAAGCATGATGCCGTCGAGTATTTCGTGGTTTGAGAGAGGCTTTAGATTGCCTCCTAATCTGATATGCGGTTTATGCCCGACTGATAAGTGCAGGTCGCTGGCCCCTTCTTCCAGGGTGGTCTCAAGCAGGCGGATAATGTCGCTGCGATCTAAAAAAGTTAAGACTTGTTTACGGCCCTCATCTTCCATCTGGTCAAACTCCAGCGCTGCCTGTTTATCGTCATAATCCAGCCGGGTCACTACTCCCCAGCAGCGAACAGTATCCAGCAGCGTTGGCAAAGCCACCTCAAACCTGATGCGGTCACCGATACTAATACCCTCCGGCGAATCAAAGAGGATGTTTTCCGCAGAAATCTCCAGGATCTTCCCTTCCTTGATAATTTCTTCCGGCCCGCTATGAACATAATATTTGAATGGAATGTTGGTTCTCAGTCGTGTGGTTTTGCGTTTTTCATGCTTTTCCCTAGATTGGCTCATGGGTACATCCTTTGTCCTTTGGTCTGATTACACCGATTCTTAAGAGAGATTACACCGATTAAAGATTTTCTGTATGTAATCTGTGTAATCGCTTTTCGTAATCTGTGTAATCGTTTCTAAGTTATTTTGTCGCTGGGCCGGTAAGGGCTCTTGATAAAAATCGCTTTCATAGTTTGCTCGGTGTCGTTGATAATATTATGTTTTTCCCCGGCCGCTAATTTGAATACGTCACCAGGAGTTACGCGGTGCTCCCTGCCGTCAATGATAATTTTAGGGCTGCCTTCCAGGAAATAGAATGTTTCTTCAACTTCCCGGTGGAAATGCTCCCCCAGTTTTTGGCCGGGTTTGAACACGACCAGGCCGCCTTCCCAGTGCGGGCCATTCACAAAATATTTCGTGCCCCAATCACCGTTCTTATAAGCTTTATCTTTTTCGTTAAATCTTTCCATAAGCTAATCCTTTTAAAAACCCTGCCTGCCGGCAGGCAGGGATTACCCAGATTTTAAAAACAGCTTTCATAGATTAGAACTCAGGTTTAACCCGATAAGTATTTCCTGTTTTAATCAAGCCGCTGGATACATGCTGACGGCCTTGGTTATCAATGATAATAGTTTCAACCTTAGACTGTGCAGCAGCGAGTTTTAACCCCTTTTCCGGGCCGGCGATAAAAATGCCTTTGGCCAGAGCCACCGCCTCAGTAGCCGTCGGAGCAATTACTGTTACGCTTTGGCACTGATCAGCCGGGTAACCGGTGCTTGGATTTAAGATATGATGATACCGTTTTCCTTCTTTGATAAAATACCGCTCATAGTCTCCGCTGGTGACAACTGCTTCGTTCTTTACTATTATAGCCGCCAGGATACCATTGCCCCGGGGATTTTTTAGGCCAATATGCCATTCTTTATTTCCGATCGCCCGGATATCCCCGCCAGAATTGACTAATGCGGTATGGATACCTTTTTTTTGCAAAATAGCAATAGCTTGGTCCGTAGCATACCCTTTGGCAATGCCACCCAGATCAAGGTCAATGCCCTTTTTTATCATAATTCTATTTTTATTGGAATCAAAATTTATATTTTTGTAACCAATATTTACTTTGGCCTGCCTGATCTGCTGCTCTGTCGGCACCCGCGGGACCTTGGCTTTGAAATCCCATAGATTCATCAGCGGCCCCACTGTGATATCAAATCCACCGTCACTAATTTTGCTGATTTCCACTGCTTTGAGGATAAGAACATATAGTTCTTTATCTTCGGAATAACCTTGCCTGTTCAACTGCGAAAGGGCGCTGTTAGGGTCGAAATGAGACATCCTCTTTTCGATGCGTCTGATCTCGCTGAAAGCATCTGCCAGGGCTTGTTTGGCTTTTTGGGGATCAGCATCAACTATTTTGATCTCAATCACCGTACCCAGCATCGCCCGGGCATCATATACTTCAATGGCTGGCGCAGGAGGTTTCGCACAACCAGCAAGGAATAACATAGCAACTATTAAAATTAGTTTTAAATTAATAGTTTTTCCGCCTGAGGCGGACCCGCCAAGTTTAAGGGCGGGGATTTTTCTCTTATTGTATGACATTTACTTTTTTCCCGCATTTAGTACAATGACTGTCTTTCAGGCTTTTGACCGCGGTACGATATCCCTGCCGGATAATCATTAATTCCTGGCAATAAGGGCAATAGGTTTTTGCTTCCCGTTCTTCAAATACATTACCGATATAGACATATTTCAGTTTTTTAATGGCAATGCTACGAGCCTTATGTAATGTCGTCAGCGGAGTCGGATCAGCGGTCATCTTATAGCAGGGTAAATAACGGGAAAAATGCAACGGGGTTTCCTCTCCCAGTGAATAAACCCAGTCAGTCAGGTCTTCCAATTCTTCCGGAGAATCATTGAGATGAGGAATGATCAGGTTGGTCAATTCAATATGGATCTTTTTGCGGATGCAGGTTTCTACGGTCCGTAATACCGGGGCCAGGCGTCCGCCGCACATTTTTTTATAGAAATCATCGCGAAATGATTTAACATCTACATTGAGAGCGTCAATAAAGGGCAACAACCTGAGCAACGGTCCTTCTTGAATGTAACCGTTGGTCACCAGTACATTTTTTAAGCCGTATTTTTGCGCTTTCTCCGCGCATTCCAGGACAAATTCATAATTAACCAGCGGCTCATTATATGTATAGGCTACGCCGATACTATTATATTGCTTAGCCATCCGCACAATATGGTCACTGGAGATCTCCCGTAACGGCAATTCAGACGGTTTCTTTTGGGATATCTCCCAATTTTGGCAAAACTGGCAATGGAAGTTGCAGCCAGCCGTACCAATGGAAAAAATATCACTGCCGGGATAAAAATGATAAAGCGGTTTTTTTTCGATAGGATCAAGATTAACAGAGGCAAACTGCTCGTAGGCTAAAGCATATATTTTACCGTCCAGGTTCTGGCGGATACCGCAATGGCCTGCCTGGTCCGGCTCAAGTACGCATAAAAAAGGACACAGTTGACACTGTGCCTCTTTTTTGTTTTCATTAATAATCGTATAGTAAAGCGCTTCTTTCATCTAGTGCCCTGAGTCCGCGATCTCTTTATATTTGAAGGTCATATCCTCTGGGTTACGCTTTTTCTTTTACTGAATCTGCTATCCAGTTAAGGTATTCGGCACTGCCGTCAACGATGGGCAAGGCTATGATCTCCGGGACTTTATAACTGTGCAGTTTTTTGACTTTGGCCATAATTGCCGGCATTTTCGCGGCTATAGTTTTGGCGATCAAAACTATCTCGCTGGCCCGGTCAATTTTTTCCTGCCACCAGAAAAGAGACTCAGAGTGCAGCAAAATATTGACGCCAGCCACCAGCTTTCCTTGGACCAGAGCATTGGCTATCTCGTTAGCTTCATTATAATGAGCGCAGGTAATAAAGACCACAATAAACTTTTGCGTATTTTTCATCCAGCTCCTCCCAGAAAATACTGTCTTTAGACTATATTCTGCACTTGTTCCCTCAGCTTTTCCAGTTCGCCTTTGACCTGGATAACCTTCTGGCTGATCACAATTTCGTCGGCTTTTGAGCCGATAGTATTGATCTCGCGATTCATTTCCTGCAGGGTAAAATCAAGCTCGCGGCCGACCGGGACAACTTTTTTGATGATCTGGGCAAACTGCTTGATATGGCTATTCAGGCGCACGATCTCTTCGGTAATATCTACCTTCTCGGCATAGAAAGCCACCTCATGGATCAGCTGGTTATTGTCCAGAGTTTGTCCTTTAAGCAATGCTTTGATCCTATCTTCAAACCCCTTCCGGTATCTTTCTATTACCTGGGGGGCTAACTGTTCTATTTCTGTCACGACTGTGGCAATCGTATCCAACCGGTCAATAAAATCGTTCTCAATGGCTTTGCCTTCCCGGTGACGGATCATTTTGACATTATTAACGCTCTGGAAGATGGCTTTTTTAAGATCCGGGACAACTTTCAGCAGGTTGACCGGGCTTTCTTCTACCTGGATAATATCAGGAACCTTACTTAAAAGGAATTCCAAACTGATATTGGCCGGCATATCCAGTTCCTTGGCCATTTTGATGAGTACCGAGGTATAGGCTTGCGCCAGATCCTTATTGACCTTGAAGAGGATTTTTTTCAGGGTGGTTTTCGATTCCAGGGTGATATTGATATCAATATGGCCGCGTTTAAGTTTTTCCTGGATGATCTTGCGTACTTCATCCTCCAGCGGCAAGAGCAGGTTCGGCATTTTCAAGCCGATTTCGCAGTACCGGTGGTTGGTACAACGGATCTCAGCCCTGATACCGCCTTCTTCTCCTCTGCCATAACCAGTCATGCTTTCCATAAGTTAGTCTCCACTTCGTTCCGCTAACTGATCACTCAGATTATTACGGAGATTACACAGATTAAAAATAGAGAATAGAAAATCGGTGTAATCATTTAAAATCTGTGTAATCAGGGCTCCTTTTTTTCAGTGAGCCCTTTTTTTATCCAGATAATTGTTTTAGTAGGACATTTTTCTATGCATTTACCGCAGCCGGTACATTTAGAGTAGTCGATCACCGCAAGATTGTCTTTTAAGATAATTGCGCTGGTTGGACATATTTTAACACAAGCGCCGCAGGCAATGCAACCCACTTTGCATATATTTCTTATTTCCCTGCCTTTATCCAGGTTTTTGCAGGCCACGCATACTGCATGCTCGCGGGACATGAGCCCGATAATATTTTTTGGACAGGTCTTAAAACAAAGACCGCAGCCGGTACACTTAGCCGGGTTGATCACCGGCGGATTCCCGGGTTGCCATTCGATGGCGTCAAAGGGGCAAGCCCGGACGCAGGAACCCAGGCCTAAACAACTATAGCTACATGCTTTATGGCCTCCGGACAAAGCGGCGGCGGCCCGGCAATCATAGACCCCGTCATAAATATACTTGTCCGTACAATTCTCGCGGTCACCGCGGCAAAATACAGCTGCCATTTCCGCAACTTTTTCTTCCACATCCACACCCAGGATATGGCCCAGAGCCTTAGTGGTTTTAAAACCACCTACAGTGCATTTGTTAGCTTCGGCATTACCCAGAGCTAAAGCTTCCGCATATCCCAGGCAGCCGGGAAAACCGCAAGCGCCGCAATTTACCCCCGGCAAGGCGGCCAGCAATTCTTCCTGCTTGGGATCCATATGCACCATAAACTTCTGACCGGCAAAAGCCAGGCCGATCCCGAGTATTAATCCCAAACCGCCTAATATCACTAAAGCAAAAACCATTTTTTATACTCCAAATACAGTCTGCGGGTCCCGAGTCCCGGGTCTTCGAGTCATTAGAATAAACAAGACTCGCAGACTCGCGACGCGAAGACTCGTTGACTTCTTTTTCTTTACAATCCAAACAATCCTTTAAATCCAAGAAACGCCAGCGACATGAGGCTGGCCGTAAAAAAAGCAATGGGATAACCTTGCAAGGCTTTGGGTACCGGCGCTAAGGCAATTCTCTCCCGGATGCCGGCAAACAAAATAATGGCCAGGGTAAACCCGGCAGATACGCCGAAAGCATAGACCATGCTTTGCAGAAAACTGTAATTATAATCAATATTCAGGAAAGCCACTGCCAGGACCGCGCAATTAGTGGTAATGAGCGGCAGGTAAATGCCCATCGCCCGGTAAAGCGTTGGCACATATTTCTTTAAATACATCTCTTCCAGCTGTACCAGGGTAGCGATACTCAGGATAAAAGCAGCGGTGCGCAGGTAGGTCAGGTCAAAAGGCACCAGCAGAAAATGATAGATCAGCCAGCTCACCGCTGAAGCCATCATCATCACAAAGGTCACTGCCATGCCCATTCCGATAGAGGTTTCCATCTGGTTGGACACGCCGAAAAATGAGCATAGGCCAATAAACCTGATCAGCAGGATATTATTGATCAATAAAGAAGCAATTAAAATTCCAAAAAGACTGGTCGAATCCATGATTATTATTCCTTCATTTTATTCTGGAAATGATGCAAGAAAGCTATTAATATGCCGATAGTGATAAACCCGCCGGGAGGCATGATCATGATCAATGCCGGCTGGAAATCCGGGCCAAACAAAACTTTCCCGAAAATAGTGCCATTACCGGTTATTTCCCTGATGGCGCCGATAATAGTAATAACGCCGGCAAATCCCAGGCCCATACCTAAACCATCCAGGGCTGAAGACCAGACGCTATTCTTATAGGCAAAAGCTTCGGCCCGGCCCAGGATAATGCAATTAACTACGATCAAAGGCACAAAAACGCCCAGCTGTTTATACAAAGCCGGATAATAAGCCTGCATCACATAGTCGGTGATCGTGACAAAAGTGGAAATAATAATAATGAAGATCGGAATGCGGATCTGGTCAGGGATGTATTTCCTGACCAGGGAAATAACGATATTTGAACAGATTAGCACAAAGCTGGCGGCAATGCCCATGCCCAAACCATTTAGGGCGGTATTGGAAACAGCCAAGACCGGGCACAATCCGATCATCAGGACCAGGACCGGATTTTCCTTTATAATTCCTTTAAGGAAATCATTCTTGAGACTCATGAGGTTTCTGTCCTTCGTAGAATTTTAACACTTTCTGCACTGCTTCCTGCACTCCCTTGGCCACTGCCTGGGAGGAAATCGTAGCCGCCGTGATCGCATCAATAGTCCCGCCGTCTTTTTTCAAAGCCAGTTCCCGGTCCTGTTTGCCGGCAAATTGCCCATAAAATTTCGGCTCAGCTGTTTTGGTCCCCAAGCCAGGCGTCTCATTCTGATTCATGATATTGATCGCGGATACCTTGCCTTCTTTAGTGACCCCGACCAGTATTTCTATGGGCCCGCTATATCCTGCCGGAGCAACTTTCATGGCGACGCCTAATTCTTCCTGGTCCTGATCAAACACTACTTTAAAATTATTTTCACCTTTAATCACTATTTTTACTTCCGCTGCCTGCGGGAAGATGCTTTGAATGGCTTCTTTTTCTGTTTCTATTTTGCGCTGTTCTATCACTGGCTTGGTTTTGGCATACGTATAAGCCAGCGCCGCCGCCGCTATGCTGCATACCAGCATCAGCAATAAACCGAATTTTAGGAGTTGTTTATGTTCCATTATTTAACCTTCCCAAACTTCTGCGGCATAGTATATCTATCGATTAAAGGGGTAAACATGTTAAAGATCAAAATAGAATAACAGACCCCTTCCGGGAACCCGCCTTTATAGCGGATCAATACCGTGAGAATGCCGCAACCGCAGCCAAAAATAATTTTCCCTTTGCCGGTCATGGGACTGGTCACCATATCCGTAGCCATGAAAAAAGCTCCCAGGATCAATCCGCCAGCCAGGATATTAAACAGCGGATCTTTACCCATAATACCGCTCAATAAGCCTATCGCCGCGATGAAAGAAACGGGAATGTGCCAGGAAATCTGTTTTTTATATAATAAATATGCTGCTCCCAGCAATAACGCCACCGCCGAAGTTTCACCTAAGGACCCGGCACGGTTGCCCATAAATAAATCCCAATAATTGGGCAATGGTTGCTTTAGGTTTAATTTTACGATCGCCAAAGGTGTCGCTGTCGTAACGGCATCAAAGGTAGTATTCCAGGTAGTCATAGCTACTGGCCAGGAAGCCATTAAAACCGCCCGTCCTATTAAAGCCGGGTTAAAAGGATTATAACCAAGCCCGCCAAATACTTGCTTGCCCAGGACGATCGAAACAGCTGCCCCGATGGCCATGATCCACAAAGGAAGGCCCGGAGGACAAACCATGGCTAATAACAAACCAGTGATAGCGGCACTGCCGTCAGATATGGTCACTTCTCTCTTCATGATCTTTTCACTGATGAACTCAGCCGCCATAGCGCTGGTCATACTGACCAGCATTAGCCAGAGGGCTGGCAGGCCGAAAAAATAGACTGCCGCAATGGCTGCCGGCACCAAAGCGATCAGCACATCGCGCATTACGGCAGAGATAGTCTCGCCGGTTTTTAGATGTGGGGAGATAGAAACTATATAGGGAGTGGTCACTACTTTTTCGTCAGCCATTATTTAGTATCCTTTTTTTTCCTGGCCAGGGCAATTTCCATTTTAGACCATTTAGCATATTGTACCAAAGGGATCTTGGCCGGACAACCATAGGCGCAGGCGCCGCATTCAATGCAATCAGCTACATCATATTTACCCATGGATTCATGGTCCTGCATGCGGCCATATAATCCATATAAATAGGGCGTTAGATCCATCGGGCAGTTTCCAATACATTTAGCGCAACGGATACAGGGGCCAGCCTGGACAACGCCGGCATCCTGGGTAGTCAATACCAGTATCCCGGAGGTGCCTTTAATAACCGGGATATCCAGGGTGTATTGGGCGATTCCCATCATCGGGCCACCCATGATCACCTTGGCTATATCGCCCTGCAAGCCACCGCAAAAATCAACGATATCGCTAACCAAGGTCCCTATTCTTACTTTAATATTTTGCGGCTCTTTTATCCCGCTGCCGGTTACGGTTATAATTCTTTCAATTAATGGTTTGTTATCGCGCAGGGCCTCGTAGATAGCTACCGCCGTCCCGACATTATCTACCACTACCCCCACTTCAAAGGGCAGTTTACCAGCCGGGACCTCGCGATCAAGCAGAGCCTTGATCAGTTGTTTTTCAGCCCCTTGAGGATATTTGGTCTTGACTGCGGCTATTTCGACATTCGGCTCCATTTTAACCGCGGCTGATAATAATTTAATGGCGTCAGGCTTATTATCCTCAATAGCAATAATACCTTTGCCGGCATCCAGCAGCTTCATGATGATCTTCAGGCCTTCAATGATCTCCCGGGAATTTTCCAGCAGCAGGCGATGGTCACAGGTAAGGTATGGTTCACATTCGCAACCATTAATAATAATTGTGTTTATATCTTTATCCGCAGGAGGGGTAAGTTTGACTGCTGTAGGAAAAGCCGTGCCGCCCAGGCCAACGAGGCCCTTATCTCTTAATTTGGCTCTTACTTCCTGGGGTAATAAGCGGAAGAAATTATCATCTCTCTTAATATCATCGGCCCACTCGTCAAGGCCGTCTGATTCAATAATAACTGCCAATCCTTTGCTGCCTAAGGGATGATTATAAAGCTGGACATCTGCTACGGTACCGGAAATAGTGGCATGGACCGGAGCAGTGATCAAGGCCTGGGCCTCTCCTATTTTCTGCCCCTTTTTTACTTTATCACCCTTTTGCACTAAAGGTTCGCAGCTAGCCCCAAGATGCTGTAATAAAGGAATAACCACCATTTTTGGTGGTGGCATTATCTTGACAGCCTGGTTGCATGTTAGCTCTTTTTTCCCGCTGGGATGAACTCCTCCGGAGAAAGTTAATACCTTCACTCTGACTAACCTCCATTGTGGAACTAAGCTGAAATTATACCCTTTTTAGGGTGCCCTGTCAAGATTTTTCCCTTTCCTGCCCTGCTGGTTTTACTTTACAGCTTTTACAGATATCCCGTCTAAAAACCACCGAAGATCAGACCCTGATAAAACGATTCTCCGGGAAAAACCTGCTCAAAATAGCCAGCATAAACACCCCCGAACAACGCCAGTCTTATATCGAAACTACCTGTAGCCGAATACCATGTGTTAACCCTGAACCTCCCAATGCCCGCCTTTGTCAGGACCGACACGCTTAATCAACCCTTTTTTCTTTAACTGATTAATATTTTTATCTATAGCTGTAGTACTAATACCCAATAATAGGTGACGTAGTTAACTATTTAACTTATACTTACCTTCCCTCGCCAATTTTTCTCCCAGCCGTATTTTCTTACTTACCGCGGCTGAGCTTATTCCTAAATAGATAGCTAATTTACTCCCGCTTATACCTAACTCCTTACTGCCCCAATAGATGAGTAATTCCCGCCCCTTGGAAATATTATTCAGGCGACTACGCTGTAAAAGCCCTGTTTTCTCTATTTTAAGCAAAGCACAGACTCTGGCCGCTACCTTTTCCAAATTCCAGCCCTTTTGCTTTAATAGTTCTCTTCGTTCTAAATCTTCTTCGGCAGTTTTCAGCGCTTGGCTGACGAAATCCCCATCTCCCAATATCCGCTCATCTCCCTGCCACCGTTCCTTGGCTTTCTTTAAGCGAAATACCCCTTCCCAGCCTCCGGCGCTGCGTCTTAAGCCCCCGCCAGTCAGATCATCCCGTTTCCCCATGTTTATGCCCTCTTTGATGAAATCCAGATATCTGGCCACGGCCTCATGCTGGCGCTGGCCGAATAGGGATAATACTTCCTCTGTCTCTTGCCAGGAGATATTATTCTTACCCATGGTCACGGCATGCCCGCTCCAAGGATAGCTATTCAGCTCTTTTATATCTTTTACCATTCTGCTTCTCAATGGATTCAAATGAATATATCTTACCAGTTCCAACAAGTAGGCGTCTTCCTGACAGAGTATTGATTTGTATCTACCCTGATAAAGATACCCGCTGCGCCTATACCGGCGGTTGAAATAGAGAGCATAGCCGCCTAATAGTCCTCTTATCAACTCGTTTAATGGTTTTGTGTAAACAAATGGCGCGTTTGGCATGTTTATGGCACATTATAATGGTCTAAGGAAACTATGCCACTTTTCAACATTAAATTTGATCATCCCATTCTCAGAAACCTCTAACACGATCTCAAAACCAAATAAGATAAACTAAATCTATCCATTCTATTCTTGTTAGGCGCGGGGAGGGGGAATTGAACCCCCTTTGAGGCTTTCTACCGTGAAGCAAAATATCTCATCATATGGCATTATGACCTGCAAGTATGCAGAAATAGGCCAAACCTACCCCCGCGCGAAAGCCTCTCCGCACATTGCACACATACAGTAAATCATAATTAATGCTCCTTTACTTGCC
>CAZFDO010000025.1:0-14057 GCA_964517965.1 uncultured Clostridia bacterium | reverse complement strand
AGGTGGTAGTTATTTTTTCCATTTAAATATTTTCCTGTCTAACGCAGGTGCTATCTCGCGCAGAGGATCCAGGACAAAACTGCGGCGGCACATCTGCGGATGGGGAATGACAAGCTGACTGGTTTTAATTGTTTTACCTTCAAATAATAAAATATCAATATCAATGAGTCTCGGGCCATTGCGAAAGTTTTTTTCACGGCCCATCTTCTTCTCTATGTCTTTAGCCAACCGCAATAATCGCAGTGGTGTCAGATTGGTTTTGATCTCAGCAACGGCATTAATAAAATCAGGTTGGTCAGCATACCCAACCGGTTTGGTTTTGTATAACAAAGATACTTTTATTACTTTTACTTCCCGCCGTAATAACTTTATCGCTTCTTTAATATTCTTTCTCTTATCCCCTAAATTGCTTCCTAGCCCCAAATATACTGTTTTAACTAGCGACCAGCGACTAGCGACTAGCGACCGCTTTTCACTTACCATTTTATCTTTGCTATGCGTTGCAGCGCTTCCTGCAGGCGTTTCTTATCCTGGGTCAGGGCAAAACGCACATATCCTTCTCCAGAGGGACCAAAGCCAATACCAGGAGTAGCTACTATGCCGGCCTGCTCCAGCAGCATAGAAGAACACAGCATTGAAGTATATCGTTGCGGCACTTCTGCCCAGACATAGAAGCTGGCTTTAGGCTTATCCACTTTCCAGCCCAGCTTCTGCAGTCCATTGACAAAAATGTCACGGCGTTCCTGAAACACTTCCCGCATTTTATCCACACATCCCTGGTCTCCGGTCAAAGCCGCGATCCCGGCATACTGGACTGCCTGAAATACTCCGGAATCGACATTTTCTTTTACTTTGGCTAATCCCTGCAATACCTTAGCATTGCCGCAAGCCCAGCCTATACGCCAGCCAGTCATGCAATAAGTTTTGGAAAGAGAATGAAATTCAATACCGACTTCTTTCGCCCCGTCCACCTCCAGGAAGCTAGCCGGCTTTTCGCCATCATAATACATCTCGCTGTAGGCCGCATCATGACAGACAATAATATTATGGTGCTGGGCGTATTTGACGACTTTTTCAAAAAATTTCTTATTACAACAGGCGGCGGTAGGATTATTAGGGTAATTAATGAACATCAAGGAAGCCTTTTTAGCCACTGCTTCCGGAATAGCATTTAAGTCCGGCTGGAAATGATTTTCCTTTTTCAGAGGCATGAAAAAGTTTTGCCCACCGGCAAAAACAGTGCCATTGGCATAGACCGGATAACCAGGTTCCGGCACCAGCACATCATCATTAGGATCAACAAAAGCATCATGGATATGATAAATACCTTCTTTGGAACCAGCCAGCGTAACTACTTCCGTAGCCGGATCAAGATTAACCTTAAATCTTTTCTTGTACCAATCAGCTACGGCCTGGCGGAATTCCAGCAATCCAATACCAAAAGGATAACGCTGGTTATCCAGGATGCGCATAGCTTTGTTGGCGGCTTCTACTATATGGTCAGGCGTGGGTATATCCGGGTCGCCCACTCCCAGGTCGATCACATCAACGCCTTTGTCTTTTGCCTGTTTCTTCTTTTTATCAATTTCGATGAATAAATACGGCGGCAATTTCTTTAATTTTTCAGAGAAATCAATCTGCATTTAACCCTCTCTTAATGAACAGATAATTTATGGAGTCCCAATGAAATCGGGACGAACAAAAACTATAGCCCGTTGGGCGTCTGTGAATTAATCCCCCCTGTATAGTTTCACTTCATGAAACTAGGGGGGATAGACCTGATTACCGCTTAAACACATAAACTATCTCGCCAACCAGGATCAATAAAATAATTGCCGCAATAATGTTTGCCGTCAGGCTTTTGGCTACCATTAATGACCAGAACAACCAAAACAGGAGTCCAATACATACGATCACAATGACTAGTGTGGCGGCTAAGTTTGCCGGATCCCAACCTTCTTCCAGTTCAGGTGCCGGAACAGCATTTTGATTTTCCATATTTGTTTTATTATCTTCACTCATATTGTTCCTCCGTCTAGTAGATCTTATTTTTTTGCAGCCAGTTATGCCATCTATCCTTATCTTCGCCGTAGCTCTTGCCGGTGATCTTTTCCAGCGCTACAGCCGCCACTACCCGCACGCTGGCAAACTTATCGTTCAGGGCTTCTATTAAAGGCTCTACTGCTTGTGTGCCTTTTATCTCACCCAGAGCCCAAGCTGCTTTTTCGCGCACACCGGTATTGGGATCCTTCAAAGTATTGATCAACGGGACTACCGCCTGAATGTTAGCAATTTCGCCAAGAGATCTAGCTACTTGCTCGCGAACCTGATCGTCATCATCTCCGAGAACTTCTATTAATGAAGGTACTGCCCGGGAGTCCTTTATTTTGCCCAGGGCAAAAGCCACATCGGTCCGCACTTCCCTGTTTTCATTTTTTAAAGATAAAATCAACGGCTCTACTGCCCGGCTATCACAGATTATACCGAGAGCTACAGCAGCCACTATGCGTACATTCTTGTCCGCATCTTTGAGGGCATCGATCAACGGTTCTACTGCCCGGCTATCTTTAATCTTGCCCAGCGAAACAGCAGCATTCCAGCGAACCAAATCATTTTTATCTTTGAGCAACCTGATCAGAAATTCAATAGCCCGCGGATCCCTCAACTCACCAAGCGTCAGGGTAGCATAACCACGCACGAGCTCATCTTTATCGCCCAGTGAAATGATCAGCGAGTCAATAGCTGGTTCCCCTATTTTAATCAGAGCTTCTGAAGCTCTTCCCCGTACCATCTCATCTTTGTCTTTTAAGGACCAGATGAGCGGCCCGATCGCCCGGGTGTCCCTGATCTCACCCAGGGACCTAGCCGCGTTCTTGCGCACAACATCATTTTCATCTCTTAAGCTTTCAATCAGGGCTTCTACTGCCCGGCTATCCCGGACTTCGCCTAATATTAAGGCTACGTTTTGGCGTACCGTTACATTATCATTTTTAAGCGCCGAGATCAGCGGATTGACCGCCGGGTTACCGATAATTTTAGTGATGGCTTCGGCAACTGCATTGCGGATAAATTTAAATTTTGCTTCATCTTTCATGGCTTCTATCAAAGGCACTACGGCCCGGGTATCCCTGATTTCGCCCAGGGACTTAGCCGCTTGTGAACGAACCATTTCCCCTTTATCATTCAAGGCAGTTATTAAAGGCTCTACAGCCCGGCTATCCCTGATCTCCCCGAGCGCTTTGACCGCGGCTTCACGGACAATGGCATTTTCGTCATTTAAGGCTACTATTAAAGGCTCTACGGCCCGGCTATCGCCTATCTCCCCGAGTGTTTTGCAGACATATCTCCTGATAAACCATTTATCGTCACCCAAAGCAATGATCAGCGGATTGACCGCTGGTTTGCCGATCTTCACCAAAGACCTGGAAGCATAACGCCGGGCAATGTCATTTTTATCCTTTAACGTAGTGATCAAAGCGTCAACTGCTGCTTCCCCTAGCTTCTCCAAGGACAGAATACACTCCCTGAGCACAAAGCCGTCATCATCTTTCAATCCTGCCACCAGAGCTTCCACCGCGCGGCCATCCCCGATCTCACCCAGAGAGTAAGCGGCATGTTCCCTGACCGTAGAATTTTCATCCCTTAAAGCTCCGATCAGCGGTTCCACAGCCCTCGTGTTTCGTAATTCTCCCAAGGCCCTGGCTGCCTGATCCCGGGCATACCATTTTTCAGTCTTGAGCGTAGTGATCAGCGGGTCAATAGCCGCAGCGCCACAAGAAACTAACGCTTGTTCTACGATTTCAATAAATTCTCGGGAATTAGTGTCACTGAGCAGGTTGATCAGGTAAGGGATGGCGGGAATTGCTTTTTCATTCATACCCCGGAGGACAATAACCGCATTTTGCCGTACATCAGGATCAGCGGAGAATAACCTTTCTATTTGCTTTCTTACTTCCCCGGTGATAGAAGCAGGGATACTTTCTGCGGTTTCTGGTACTTGGGCATAAACTGGACTGGTGACAAACATGATGATTCCGATTAACACTCCAAACTTTCTTAAGGAGTTAATCGCGGTCATACGCTGTTCTCCCCTATTACTGTATTTTTTAAAGTACCTATTCCAGCTATATCCACTTCCACAGTATCGCCGATATTCATGGGCCCTACTCCTGGCGGAGTTCCCGTAGTAATCACATCCCCCGGCAACAAGGTCATTACCCGTGAAACAAAACTTACCAGTTGCGGAATGGGGAAGATCAAGTTTTTGGTTGACGAAGATTGTTTCACCTGCCCGTTCAACCGTAATTCTATCATTAGATCTGCCGGGTTCAAGCCGGTAACGATAACTGGTCCTATTGGACTGAAAGTATCAAAACTCTTCGCCCTGGTCCATTGCCCGTCTTTTTTCTGCAGATCCCGGGCAGTAATGTCATTAAAACAAGTAAAACCTAGAATATATTCACCGGCATTTTCCGGGGCTACCTGCCGGCAAACTTTTTTAATTACTATGGCTACTTCTGCCTCGTAATCCAGTTGGGTACACATTTTTGGATAGACTATTTTTTCGTCAGGCCCGATAGCCGACGTGCTGGGCTTGATGAAGAGGATCGGGTCTTCTGGCACCGGCATATTCAACTCTTGGGCATGGTCTGTATAATTCAAGCCCACGGCTACTATTTTAGAAGGCAGACAGGGCATTAAGATCTTACATTGGGACAATGGATGCTTATGATGGCCAGGATAAGAGCTGTAGTCACCTTCCATTTCCATAATAATATCATCCTTTTCCAGGATGCCGTATTTTATTTCATCGTTGTGTAAGAACCTCAAATACTTCATGATTCCTCTTACTGTTTTTTCTATCAACTACAAGCTCCGGTTTCATCGGAGCGTACTATCAACAATCAACTACTTCAGCCCCAGGATGTCCTGCATATCATAGAACCCGGCCTTGGCGTGAGCCATGAATCTTATCGCCCGGACCACTCCGCGGGCAAAGGTATCACGACTGGAAGCCCGATGCGTCAATTCCAGTCTTTCTCCCCGGCCGGCAAAAATAACCGTATGATCGCCAACGATATCGCCGCCCCGTACCGCATGAATACCAATTTCTTTGGGCAAGCGTTCTCCCACATTGCCTTTTCTCCCGTAAACCAGGTCTTCCTTTATATTACGGTTAAGGGCGTTAGAAATTTCATTGGCCAAGGTTAAAGCTGTCCCGCTAGGCGCATCTTTTTTCCGGTTATGATGGGCCTCGACTATTTCTACATCATATGAATCACCCAGCGTCTGGGCTACATCCCGCACCAGCCTGAACATCAAATTCACGCCGATGCTCATGTTACTGGCTAACAGGCAGGGAAAATTCTGAGTAATAAATTTAATATTTTTTGTTTCATCATCAGTAAAGCCCGTGGTACCTATAATGAGGGGTTTCTTAAGCTTAGCCAAGATCGCTAAAAATCCTAAGGAGGCCTTGGGTGACGTAAAATCAACTACCACATCCGCTCCTCCTGCTACCTGCTCCAGTTTGTCGGTGATTTTCACTTCCGGACTTACCTGCGTACCAATTAGTGGATGGCCATGGCCCTCCACTGCTCCCACTAATTCCAGATCATGCTCTTCATGGATCATATTAATGATCCTCTGCCCCATCCGTCCGGCCGCACCGCATACTACTACTTTAATCATATGAAACCTCGGGTTTCTGATTACACCGATTAGAAAGATGATTACACCGATTTCAAGCAAAAACAATGCTATGTTTAATCTGTGTAATCTCTTTTAGGAATCTGTGTAATCGTAACTAAATTAGTCCATAATCCTTCATAATTTTCTTCAAGTTCGGCACATTATTTTCAGCCAGCGGTGATAACGGCAACCGCATTTCAGCAGAGCACAATCCCATAATTCCCATCGCGGTTTTCACCGGGATCGGATTGGTCTCAATGAACATGGCTTTCATCAGCTCGAACATCTTGAAGTGCTGCTCGCGGGCTTTATCCAGTTCTCCCTGCTCAAACACCTGTATCATTCCGGCTATATCTTTTGGAATGATATTGGCAACCACCGAGATCACTCCTTGTCCACCCAGGGCCAGGATAGGGAACGTCAGGGAATCCTCGCCGCTTAAGACGGTGAAATTACGGTCCGTCTTTTGAACGATCTGGCTCACTTGTTCCAAGTTGCCGCTAGCTTCCTTAATGCCAACTATATTTTTCACCTTAGACAACCTGATAACTGTTTCCGGCAGCAAATTAACTCCCGTCCGTCCAGGTACATTATAGAGTATCTGGGGAATATCTACCGCCTCGGCAATTTTCTTAAAATGCAGGTACATTCCTTCCTGGGTGGGTTTGTTATAATACGGAGTGATCAAGAGCGCTCCGTCTGCCCCGGCTTCCTTGGCATATCTGGTCAGCGTGATAGCTTCATCGGTACTATTTGATCCGGTACCAGCCAGTATTTTCACTCTCTTGGCGGCTTTCTGCACGCAGAACTTGATGACCTGTTCATGCTCCTCATAGCTCAAGGTAGCTGACTCCCCGGTTGTACCGCACGGTACCAATACCTTAATACTGTTTTTTACCTGAAATTCAATTAATTTCCCCAAGGCCTCATAATCTACTTTGCCGTTGGCAAAGGGTGTAACTATTGCTGTACCCGAACCCCTAAACATTTTATTCCTCCAAGTCCCCCCTGCCAGTCCCGATAAATCGGGACTAGGGGGGATAAATTTCGTTTAAATTTCCTTAACTTCACCTTCAAACACGATTTTTACTTCACCCTGCAGATACACTTCGCTAAATTCACTATCGCTGTAATTAAAATAAACCTTCAATACTTCACCGCCACGGGTAAATACCCGGACCGGTGAAGAAACTTTCCCGGCAACAGCGCTGATCAAGGCCGCAGCCACCGAACCGGTACCGCAAGCCAGGGTTTCATTCTCCACTCCCCGTTCATAAGTCCGGATGGCGATTGTCTGCCGGTCGATCTTGCTGACGAAATTCACATTGGTTCCGGCTGGTTTAAAATACCGATGATGGCGAATTATCCTGCCCCAATCAAAAACCGGTACTTTACCAATATTATTAACGAACATTATAGTATGGGGCACTCCGGTATTTATAAAAACCAATTTCCGGGATTTGCCGCCAATATTGATTTTCAGGTTATCTTTCAAACCATGGGGATCGATCATGTGCAGTTTTACTTTCGTCCCTTTTACCTGAGCACTGATCAGTCCGGCCATAGTTTCAAAAACCATATTAGCCCTGGCGATCTTTTTTAAGTACGCAAAACGGGCTATACAACGGGCGCCATTACCGCACATTTCCGCCTCACTGCCGTCTGGATTGAAAATACGCATCTTGAAATCAGCTTTGGCCGATTTCTCCAGGAGTATCAGTCCGTCAGCGCCCACCCCGGTTTTTGGCTGGCATAATCTTATCGCCATCTTCGCTGCCGCTGGCGGCAAAACCTTCTGCCGGTTATCGATCACGACAAAATCATTGCCCGCACCGTTCATTTTAGTAAATCTAATTTTTCTCATTTGATATCCAACAGTCTCTCATTACTGACCAGGTCGCCAAAAGTTTCCCTGTCCCGGACCATATAATACTGATTCTTGCTGACCACAACTTCACAGGCCCGCGGCCGCGCGTTATAATTGGAAGCCATGGAAAAGCCATACGCTCCGGCATTAAAGATCGCCAGCAGGTCGCCCTGCTCTACCTGCGGCAAACGACGATTCTTGGCAAAATAATCCCCGCTTTCGCAAATAGGTCCGACAATATCAACGAGCATCTCATTCTGGCCGGATTCCCTGACCGGTTTGATCTCGTGATAAGCGTCATACAATACCGGCCGGGAAAGGTCATTCATGCCCGCATCTACGATCACAAATTTCTTGGTTTGCGTCTCCTTCAAATACAGGATCTTAGTCACCAGTATCCCGGCTGTACCGGAAATATACCGGCCCGGTTCAAAAATATATTGATACTTGGTTTTCCTGATCAAAGGCATCAGTGCTTTGGCCAGGTCCTGCGGTGTTGGCGGCTTTTCATCATTATAAGTAATTCCCAATCCTCCGCCCAAGTCAATATATTTCAGCTCAATACCCAGCTCTTTTAAAGTCTTCAACAGCCTGAATACTTTCTCTACTGCTTCGACGAAAGGTTCCACCGTCGTGATCTGTGAACCGATATGGACCTGCACACCGACTACTTCCAAAAACTTATTCATACTGGCACGCTCATACGCTTCGGCCGCAAAGTTGATATTAATGCCGAATTTATTCTGGGCCAGGCCAGTGGATATATGGTGATGAGTCTTAGGATTGATATCCGGATTTACCCGGAACGAAATTCTCGCTTTTTTCTTCATTTTCTTAGCTACGGAAATGATCAGGTCCAGTTCCGGCAAAGATTCCACATTAAACATCAAAATATCATTCTTTAAGGCAAAATATATTTCGTCTTCAGTCTTGCCGACTCCGGCAAATACTATTTTTTCCGGTTTAAAGCCGGCGGTCAAGGCCCGGTACAGCTCCCCGGCGCTGACAATATCAGCACCGGCACCCAGGTTAGCTAAAGTCCGCAAGACAGACAAATTTGCATTAGTCTTCACGGCATAACAGACCAGGTGTTTCACCGAAGTAAACGCCTCGTTAAAAACCTGGTAATTCTCTACCAGGGTCCGATGACTGTAAAGATAACAGGGAGTGCCTACTGCTTCAATGATCTCCTTGACTCTAAGTCCTTCGCAATAGAGCTCACCCTTCTTGTATTCAAACGCACACATTAACGCTCCCCTTTTCTTATTATTTTTCAGCAGCCAGGGCCATTATGTTTTTTTGGGCCAGCTCTTGCATCCAGGAACCATTCTTTAAATCCAGTACTTTTTGGAAATCAGCCCTTGCGGCAGGAGTATTATTCAACTTCTTTTCGCACCAACCATGGCCGATTAAAGCCAAGGCGCTCTGGGGATTCATTTCCAGGGAGCGGGCAAACTGGTTACGGGCATTCTCCCATTCATCTCCCTCGTAATAAATCAATCCGCCAATGGCATAATTTAAATGATCATTTGGTTCCAGCTTAATGGCCTCCAGGAGAAAAGCTACAGCTTTTTCTTTCTCCTGCAAGTAAAATAAGCACATGGCCATGTTTCGGTATACGCTGCCCTGCGGCTGCAGAGTGGCTAGATAGTTCAGCTCTACCAGGGCTTGACCATATTCCTTCTCCTGGTAATAAATATCCGCCAATGCCTGATGGGCAGCTATGCTGGTTGGATCACTATCTATGGCCTGCCGCAGGGAAAGAAGTGCTTTTTGATAGAGGCCCCAATCCCGGAACAACAAGCCGGCAGTCAAATTATACTCGAATTTCAGCTTCTTAGATCTTCTGATAACGTTAAGTTCTTTCAACGCTTCCGGAAACATCTGCATGTCCTTATATACTTTCGCCAAGCCTAAATATGCAGTTTCATAATTACGTTTCAATTCAATACAATTTTTAAAGCGTTCTATCGCCTGATTATAGTCTTGCCGGCGATAATTAATATCCCCTAAAAGTGACTGAACAGAAAGCTGTTCATCCCGGTTAAGTTTCTGTTCTAAAGCCTGCAGAAGGTGTTTTTCAGCTTCTGATTCATTACCTGCCGCCAGGTATAGCCTGCCTAAAATCAGGTGTATTCTACCCGGCCGGTAATTTTTCTCCAGCACTTTTAGATAATTTTCAATGGCCGCGGCCGAATCATTTTTCTGTTCCGCTTCTTGGGCATTAACCAGGAGAATATTCAGCTCACGGTCTGCCGCCAGCGCTGGCCAGGCAGACAGCAGCAATATACAGCATAACAAAGGCAGCCAGATCTTTTTGTTCATTGCAGTTTATCCCAGACCCTGTTTAATATTACTTCCTTGATCATCTTGACCTTGGCCCTGGTTGCTACCACCCCGGCATCCACACATTCGTCGCCACGGTTCAGTTCGGAAACAGTAATATCTTTCACTTCCGGCCGGATCACCAGGTCAGCCAATTTAAGCTGCTCCTCGGCCAAAAAATTGCCCCTAATATAAATAACCTGGCTCAAGATCAAAAGAGCATTACTGGTTTTAGCTATCCCCACCTGGGCCGTCACATCTACGGCAATGATAATATCCGCGCCCATAAGTTTGGCCACATCAGCTGGCATATTATCGATAACCCCGCCATCCATGAGCAAGCGATGCCGGTATTCCACTGGCTGGAAAAGACCGGGCATGGTCGCACTAGCCCGGACAGCCAGGGCCACCGGACCTTCCTTGAGGATGATCTTTTCCCCGTTCCGGATATCTACCGCCACGCAGGCAAAGGGGATCTTCAGTTCATCAAATCGTATATTGCCAATATATTTAGTAACGTATTCTTCTACTCTTTTAGTAGAGTATAAACCCACGGGGGACAATTTAAAACTGACCAGTTTATTCCAGCTCATATGCTGAGCCATATCAACCAGGGTGTCTGCCGGTATGCCGGCGGCATATAATGAGCCGATCAAAGCTCCCACACTGGTACCAACGATCATATCTACCGGCATATGCTCTTCGTCAAAGACCTTTAGTACCCCGGCATGAGCCAATCCCCTGGCACCGCCACCGCCCAGCACTAAAGCTACTTTAGGTCTTTCTGCCGCTGGCAGAGATAAATACTTCTGCCACAAAAAATCAATCAATATTTCTTCTTCTTCAGAAGTGCCAGCAGACAAAGTGACAGGAAGATACAATGCTATAAGTCCAAAAACAACGTAAATAATTATTTTCTTACCTATGTTTAAAACCATTACTTGACCGGATCCAATCCCGTAGCAAATCTTAATTCCTGCTCGCCCAAGGTATACTCATAGGCATTATCCAACGCCTGCATTCGAGTTTCCATAGCTCTTTTCTGTATCGCCAGCAATTCAGTACCGGAGAGCTGATTATTCTTATAATAAAGCAGCGCTGAATTCAAAGCCTGCTGGGAGAGTTCCTTATTCTTAGACATTTCTTCCAGGTTTTTTCCGGCCCGTATATATCGTCTATAGCTTTCCTCTACGCTCATCTTTAAATTATCACTGAACCGTACTTTCATCAAATTAGTAGTCTTTAATTCACTGCGCATCTGCCTGACCCTGGCCCAGCTTAGCCAACCATTGAAAAGCGGATAACGCAACGCCACTGTAGCTGTCCAGTTCCGGCCATCCAG
Source organism: uncultured Clostridia bacterium (assembly GCA_964517965.1). Classification (GTDB taxonomy): domain Bacteria; phylum CAYTYR01; class UBA6262; order UBA6262; family UBA6262; genus UBA6262. The sequence goes on along the minus strand of CAZFDO010000025.1, from coordinate 2,832 downwards.
GTCTGCATTCAATCCGCTACGTTCATAATCAGCGCCCAGCTCAATAGTCGGGTAACGCTCACTAAAAGCCTGGTCAATTTTATACCTGATCTTATGCTCTTCCAGGGTCAATCCTTGTAAGGCCGGCGAACGGTCAATAGCCTGGGCAATATAAGTATTCAGGCCCTGGCTTTCTTCCCCCGGGGTAACCGCCTTGAAGTCACCGACTAATTTAATCTCTGATCCCAGTTCAAACCCGACAGCCTTATTAAAAGCCGTGGCCGCCATCTGCAATTTTTCTTCTGCCGCAGTTATTTGCATTTCCCACCGGGACCGCTCGATATCAAGCAAGGTGATTTCATAATCTTTGGTCCCTGCTTTAAGCCTGGCTATCTCCAGGTAATTCTTGACTTGCGTCCAAGACTCCTTGTCTATTTCCAGTACTTGCTGCTGGTAGAGTACGTCATAAAATCTCTGGGCCACTTCCAAACTTACTTTACGCCTGACTGTTTCATAATCCTTATTAGTGATATCCAGGTCTTTTTGCGCAATGTTGAGCTGATTGATAAGATAGCCGCCGGTAAATAGATATTGGCTGACGGAGATCCTGGCGGCGTAATGGTTACTTACTCCGACCGCCAGACTAGAGCCTCCCAAACTGGGCGGCAAAGTGGTAGGCAAGCTTACATCCAAACGGGTATAAGCACCAGACAGGTTGATCTTGGGGAAAAAGTAAGAATTCGCTTCTTCGATCTTCTGTTCAGCGATGTACCTTTTTTCAGAGGCAGTCAACAGTTCCTGGTTATTGGTCAAAGCCCATTTAATACTATCTTCCAAAGTTAGTATCTTTTCAGGCTGTTCCAACGCCCAGGAGGATGTGCTCCAGAGAATCAAGCATAATACCAGGAGGGTCCGCTTCACGCTATCTCCTTTTGCTCTTTCTTGATAGTGGCCAGCACCTTTTGCGGAGCAGTCCCGCCGGTTGATTTTTTGCGGTTAAGGCAATTATCTATCTTGATGAAGGTAAATATATCCTGGCTGAATTTAGGGCTAAACTGCCGGTATTCTGCCAGCTTTAGATCGTGGAATTCTTTCTGCTGTTCCAGACAATATTTCACCAAACTGCCGACGATAAAATGAGACTGCCGGAAAGGAATGCCTTTCAATACCAGGTAATCGGCAATATCCGTTGCTTCCATTAAGCCTTTCGCCATTTTATGCATCATGTTTTTTGACCGGACCTTCATGGTCCTGACCAGCTCTCCGGTAATAGCCAATGTATCTTTGACTGTATCAACCGTATCAAACAGCGGCTCTTTATCCTCCTGCAGATCCCGGTTATAGGACAAAGGCAATCCTTTCAGCAAGGTCAATAAAGCCATCAGATTGCCATAAATTTTTCCGCTTTTACCCCGGATCAATTCCGCCACATCCGGATTCTTCTTTTGCGGCATAATGGATGAACCGGTGCAGAAAGCATCAGCCAGCTCCACAAATTCAAACTCGCTGGAGCTCCACATCACCAATTCCTCAGCCAGCCGGGAAAGATGCATGATCAGGATAGAGGAAGTAGCCAGGAACTCGATGATGAAATCACGGTCGCTGACCGTATCTACGCTGTTCTCGCTAACTTTCGGGAACTTGAGCAATTTAGCGGTAAACTCCCGCTGTACCGGGTAATTCACCCCGGCTAAAGCCCCCACTCCCAGCGGCAGGACATTGGTCCGCGTCAGGCACTGGGAAAAACGCTCCTTATCCCGCTTGAGCATAAAATAATAGGCCATCACATAGTGGCTGAACAATATCGGCTGGGCATGCTGCATATGGGTATATCCAGGCATCACCACCTTGATATTTTTTTCAGCGATGGTTAATAATATTTTCTGGAGTTGGCTGATCCCTTGGACGATAGCTTCGGTCTCATCACGCAAGAATAGCCGCACATCCAGAAGCACCTGGTCATTCCGCGAACGGGCGGTATGCAGTTTTTCCCCCACCGGGCCGATCTTAGCGATCAGTTTTTTCTCGATCGCCATATGGATATCTTCATCGATCTGTTTGAAAACAAATTTTCCAGCTTCGATCTCTTTAAGGATAGTTTTTAAAGCAGAAATTATTTTTACTGCTTCTTTTTGGGAAATAATACGGCTTTTTGCCAGCATGGTAGCATGAGCGATGCTGCCCGCAATATCATAGGCATATAGCCTTTTATCAATATGAATGGAGGCTGTATAGTCTTCGCATTGTTTATTTGTGGAACTCTTAAACCGCCCACCCCATAATTTTTTCATCGTTCGTTCCTCACTTTTGGATAACGGATTCAAACAGATGAGATTTCAGATTCAGACAGATATTAATAATCCGTGTGCATCCGAAACAATCCGTCTGTATCGTATCTAGTATTTCTTCTTATTCACTAACGCCTGTACTTTTAACGGCAATCCCAACAAGTTAATAAAACCTTCTGCATCTTGCTGGTTATATACTGTATCAGCTTCAAAAGTAGCCAGGTCTGGCTGGTATAGCGACTTATCTGCTTTCCGGCCAACGACCGTGCAATTTCCCTTATATAATTTTATCCGTACAACCCCTGTCACGGTAGCTTGGGTCTGATCAATAAAAGCGTCCAGCGCTTCCCGCAAAGGAGTGAACCAGAAGCCGGCATAGACTAATTCCGCATACTTCTCGCTAACCTTTTTCTTCCAAACCGTAGTTTGCCGGTCCAGGCAGAGGGTTTCCAAAGCCTGGTGCGCAGTCATTAGTATCGTCCCACCGGGAGTTTCATACACTCCCCGAGACTTCATTCCCACGACCCGGTTTTCTACTATATCTACCCAGCCAACCCCATTCGCC